>JACMIU010000094.1 GCA_014380985.1 Armatimonadota bacterium
CCTGAGTATCCTGCGGATACGGGATTCGCGGGGGACGAAAGGTAAGCCGGTTAGATAACGCGCCCCGCTATTGTACGCCGGTAAGCCCGTATCCGCAGGATACTCAGGCGGAACGCCCCCAACCGGAGGATGAAACATCCCCGCACCAAAAAAATCGCGGCACGGAAAACTTTTCCATGCCGCGATTCGCGTGTTTTGTTCCGTGTCGTCTACGCGATTCCCGGCTCAAGGCGCGGGCGCGTCGGACCCGGTTCCGGGCGTGTCGGGGAGGGAACCCCTTCCGCTTCCGATTCCGAAGGCGCGATAACCTGCGTGTTCGGCGGCTCCGGGTCTTCCGGCTTTTGCGGAACACGCCCGCCGTTCGTCGGCACGACCGCATCTTGCAGTAGCGCGAGGAACTCCTCACGCCCGACCGTTTCACGCTCCATCACCGCCTCGGTGACGCGGAGCAGAACATGATTGTTCTCGGCGAGAATCTCCATCGCACGGGCGTAGTTGCGCTCGATAATGCCGCGCACCTCTTCGTCAATGATTTGCGCCACTTCTTCCGAATAATCGCGCTCCTCGCCACCGGATTCGCGCCCTAAGAAGCCCGAACCGTTGCGCTTGCCGAAACGAAGCGGGCCGAGCCGTTCGCTCATGCCGTACTCGCAGACCATCGCCCGCGCAATATCGGTGACACGCTCAAGGTCGCTCACCGCGCCGGTATCCATGTCGCCGTACACCGCGAGTTCGGCGGCGCGTCCGGCGAGAGCCATGCTGATACGGTCTTCCATTTCGGCTTTGGTGCGGTTGTACCGCTCCTCGGTCGGGAGGGAAATCGTGACGCCTAACGCCATACCACGCGGCAAAATCGTCACCTTATGGACGGGATCGCAGTTCGCCAAAAGTTCGCCCACAATCGCGTGACCTGCTTCGTGAACCGCCGTTCGGCGACGCACCACTTCCGACATAATGCGGCTTTTGCGTTCGGGCCCCATCATCTGCCGGTCTACCGCTGATTCAAAGTCCGACATATCAATGCGCGTTTTGTCTTTTCGCGCCGCGAGTAGTGCCGCCTCGTTAATCAGGTTGGCGAGTTCCGCGCCGGAAAAACCGGGCGTTCGGCGGGCGATAGAGTCAATGTTGACGTCGTCGGCGAGGGGCTTGCCCCGCGTGTGAACGCTCAAAATCGCCTTGCGCCCGGTCTGGTCGGGGGCGTCCACCACCACGCGGCGGTCGAAACGACCGGGGCGCAGGAGTGCCGGGTCTAAAACATCGGGGCGGTTCGTCGCCGCCACCAAAATCACGCCGCTATTCGGGTCGAAACCGTCCATCTCAACGAGAAGTTGGTTCAGGGTTTGCTCACGTTCGTCGTGACCGCCGCCCCATCCCGCGCCGCGCTGTCGCCCTACGGCGTCAATTTCGTCAATGAACACGAGTGCCGGGCGGTTTTGCCGCGCCGTCTCGAATAAATCGCGCACCCGTGACGCGCCGACTCCGACAAACATTTCCACAAAGTCGGAGCCGGAAATATGGAAGAACGGCACTCCGGCTTCCCCGGCGATAGCGCGGGCAAGGAGCGTTTTACCGCTTCCGGGAGGGCCCAGCAGAAGAACGCCTTTCGGGATTTTCGCGCCCAACGCCTGATATTTTTTCGCGTTTTTCAGGAAGTCCACGATTTCCTGCAGGTCTTGCTTTGCCTCTTCGACACCGGCAACATCGTCAAACGAGACTTTCGGCACGTTTTCGTTGGGGCGGCGCGGCTTGGCGCGTCCGAAGTTCATCGCCTGATTGCCGCCGCTTTGCGCCTGTCGCATCATCAGGAACCACATGAGTCCCAGCACCGAGCCAATCAGCAGAATAGGCCCGACCGCGCCCAAAAGCGCGTCCTGAACGCCGGTTTCGGCGTATTTGTAGGCGACCTTTTTTTCATTCAAAAGGCGGGTCAGATCGGCGCGGGACTGTCCTTGCGAGTCGGGGGGCAAAGCCACCTCGAACGCATCGTTTCCCTTCACCGCGCCCGGCGCGTTTTTCAGATATTTGCCGATAAACTTATCCTTGCGAAATGTTCCCTCGGCAACAATGCCGCCTTGTTCAACGTCCTGCACGAACTGACTGTACGTCACATCTTTCGGAACCGGACCAAACAAAGCAAGCGGTTTCTGCGTGGCAAATGATTTGAAAACCAGAAACAACGCTATTATCGCCATCGCACCCAACGTTATTTTCAATAAACGATTCAAAGTGTAGAAGCCTTTCCAGACAGGTGTCGTCGCCGCAAACACCGGACAACACCGCTGCATTTCCCATTAACCCCAAAAAATCGCAAAAGTCACGCCGGCTCTCAATGAATAAGAGGGCGCGGTATTACGTTCGTATTTTACCACGCCCGGCACGTTTTCGGCTTCTGCTCTTTTACATTACGTTCGGGGGCGGGGGTTAGTTTCGATTTTGTTGCCGATTGTGTTTGGCACGGCGCGTCGCGTCGCGGTAGAATCACGACACGGCGAGCGTGACGAAATGCGCCGTTCTTTAGTTTATGAACCCGCAGACAATCGCCGCAGTCGCCCGCATCCTGCCACCGTCGGTGCGCGAGAACGAGCCGATGAGCAAGCACACCACGCTTCGCGTCGGCGGAAACGCCCGCTTTTTCTATCCGGCGGACGATTTGGAAACGCTTGCCGCCGTGCTTCCCGCGCTCTACCACGCGCAGATTCCGTACCTGTTTGTCGGGCATGGCTCGAACCTGCTGATGAGCGACGCGGGCTACGATGGTGTCGTGATTCAAAACCGGTGCAAGGGGACGCGCATCGAAGCGACCGGCGAAGTGTATGCCGAATGCGGCGCGTCGCTCGGCTCCTTGTTCGCGCAAACGCAACGGGCGGGGCTGGCGGGGCTGGAGTGGGGAATCGGGATTCCCGGCACGGTCGGGGGTGCGCTGGTGTCGAACGCGGGCGCGTACCGGGGCAATATCGGGCCCCTTGTGCAAACGGTGCGGGCGTTCTACGAGGGCGCGGTCGGCGAGTTCGGGCGCGAGTGGCTCGGCTTTTCGTACCGCGATTCGCGCCTTCGCAACGAAACCCCGCCGCGCACCGTGGTGCTTTCGGTGGAAATGATGCTGTCGCCCGCGTCCGACCCCGCCGAAGTGATGGCGAAAGCGAAGCAGTATCAAGCCGAACGCCGCGCCAAGCAACCGCTTCAGCCGAGCGCGGGATCGTTTTTCAAAAACGTGCAGAACCGCGAATTAGCCGAGCGTTTCGACGATCTTGCCCCCGCGTTAAAAGACGCCGGAGTGGTGCCGACCGGCTTCCTTTCGATGAAAGCCGGATGCATGGGCTGGTGCGAGGGCGGCGCGATGGTGTCGGACAAGCACGGCAATTTTCTGGTGAACGCAGGCAACGCCACCGCGACCGACTTTCGCCGCCTCGCCGACCGCGTGAAAGAGCGTATCTTATCGGAATACGGCGTATTGCTGGAGGAAGAAGTTTTAGCGGTAGGAGACTGGGGAGCAACCCTTCCAACAATAATTTAGTGGGTTGGAAAAGGAAGGGAACTTTTTTGAGCCATGCAAGGTTCTAACAGACACCTAAGCCGGTAACAGTTCGGTTATTTGGGGAGAACGCACAGGGTACGAAAAAAGATTCTAAACAAGTTCCCAACTTTTTATCGTATTTGTCTTGACAAACAGTATGTTCCATGAAAGAATGGACACTATCGCGCTCATGAAGAAACAGTCGTTTCTTCCACGCATTATAAATGTACCTCCATTAGTGAGGATGCACTCATGGTCGGATTGCGGCACTGCGGATCGTTCGGCGAGGAACACCAACAGTACTTCCGGCAAAATCAACGAAAGGGCAGATACCGTTCGGCGTTGCCAAAAGCAACCCGTAGTTGAGCCAACACCATATCCCGCTGTCGGTCGCAGGCAATTGCGGACAAAAATAATCCGTTTGGAGGAATTGAAAATCGTGAATACCACCCCCAGAAAAAATCGTAGCGGCTTTACGCTCATCGAACTACTCGTCGTGATCGCTATAATTGCGATTCTCGCCGCGATCCTGTTCCCTGTTTTCGCACAAGCCCGTGACAAGGCACGCGCCACCACCTGCCTATCGAACGAAAAGCAGTGGGGAAACGCCTTTATGATGTATAGCCAGGACTACGACGAAACGTACCCGGCGGCGTTTGCCATGCGAACCGTGCCACCGACGCACCGGTGGCAGTTTTACCACGCTGTCCCGCCCGCGTGGCGACCGGGTTCGACCGCGGGATACATCGCAGGAAACGAAATGATGTGGGCAAACTCGCTTCAACCCTACCTCAAAAGCTACGGGATCTATGCCTGCCCAACAAACGTTGACGTGGACATCACCGGCGGTTCCGCCGCGACGCCCGCACCGGGTCCCCAGCCGATACCGGTCGGTGTCTCTTACAACGGCCTGTTGCACAATTATCAAGTCGCCGGTGTGAAATCGCCCGCGACGACACCGATGCTGTGGGAAGGTGTTGGGCAAGACGCGGCGGTAGGATTGGTTATCAACAACCCAGTTCTGGTTTGCGCGGACGATGCCGATCTGTCCTGCTCCTACATTCCCAACCCTACCCCCGGAACCGCAAGCCCAACTTGCGCTGACGCGAACAACGGCACCAGCAGTACCATGTTTGGTTTTGCGTCGTCCTTCTGGTTGCACCAAAAAGGCACGAACTGGTTGTACGCTGACGGACACGTGAAATGGCGTCCGGTAGGTCGGCAAACCGGCACGGGCAACTTCACCAGCCCGTATGTAGATCCGTATGCGGACTATAGCGAGAAAGGGCATCCGCTCACTTCCTACAACGAAGACGGTTGCCATGCGTGTTTGTTCCGCCCGGATTGGGATGGTACGACCAGAAACTGCCGCGAATAGTCCGTCCGCGATGTCTACAGGCAAGACTGTTGCCTGTAGACATCGTGCCGTAAAACCATCATAAACTTTGGAGAAAATTATGTCCCTCAAAATCAAAGCAGTGCTCGTGTGCGGTATGTTCCTTGTTTTCGGAGCAGTGATAACCGGTTGCAACAACGCATCTGAAGATACAGCCACCGATGCTGCTCCGGCAGCGGCCACCGGTAGCGCGTCTCCGGGCGCGACAACGGAAAAAGCCGACATCAAGAAGAATACTCCCATGGTCGGTCCGCCCGAATAATCAGAACAGCGATTCATCATTTGCGAAATACCCGTTCCGTTTCCCTTGAGGAGATTAAGCGGGTATATTCTTTTTATGAACGTTCTTCTTGCCGCCCCCCGTGGCTTTTGTGCCGGGGTTGACCGCGCCATCGAAATCGTCGAAATGGCACTCGAAGTCTACGGTGCGCCGATCTACGTGCGCCACGAGATTATCCACAACGAACACGTTGTCAACCGGCTCCGTGAGCGCGGCGCGGTGTTCACCGATCATCTTTCCGAGGTTCCCCGCGGCGCGAATCTGGTGTTTTCCGCGCATGGTGTTTCGCCCGCCGTCCGCGACGAGGCGCGGGAACGCGGACTGAACGTCTTAGATGCCACCTGCCCGCTGGTGACGAAAATCCATCTTGAGGTTCACAAGTACCTGAAGCGCGGTTACGGCATTTTCTATATCGGGCATCGCGGTCACGTCGAAACCGAAGGCACACTCGGCGAGGCTCCCGGTCGCCTGACATTGGTCGTGGATGTGTCCGAGGTTGCCACGCTCCCCGAACCGCCCGAAGACAAACTGATTTTCCTGACGCAAACCACGCTTTCTATTGACGAAACGCAGGAGATTGTAGACGCGCTAAAGGCTCGTTTCCCGCGCCTCGAAATGCCGCCGACCGACGATATTTGCTACGCGACGCAGAACCGGCAGGACGCGGTGAAGGTGCTGGCGAAACGCGCCGACACGGTTTTAGTCGTTGGCTCCAACACATCTTCTAACTCGCGTTCCTTGCGGCAGGTGGCGCAACTGCACGGGGCTACGGCGTTCCTCATCGGCGACGCGGGCGACATCACCGACGAAATGCTGGCGGGGGCGCAAACCGTGGCGGTAACGGCGGGGGCGTCCGCGCCCGAATCGCTGGTGCAGGAAGTGATCGCGGAACTGACGCGGCGCGGCGCGGATTCGGTCGAGGAGTTTGTTCTGCTACGCGAGGAGATGGAGTTTAAAGCCCCGCCGGGGTTGGTCGCGCTATATCGCGGTCG
>JACMIU010000095.1 GCA_014380985.1 Armatimonadota bacterium
GGCGTGACATTCTTCGTCGCGCCATTTTTGTCCACGATAATATCGGCAAGGTCTAAAATCGTCGCCTTCGCCGCGTTCGGAAACTGCGCGGCGGTGGGCGCGTCTTGCGCCAGTTTCTTCGCCTCTTCCGGCGAGCCGGGAACGTCTGCGGGCGCGGGCTTCACGGCGGCTGTGGGCGGCGCGGCGTGAACATAGGCGGGCGCGAACGGCAACAAACAAGCGGCGGCAAGCGCGGAAAAAGCAAGTTTCATGCTCTTGAATACGCACCGACGCAAAGCGGCGTTCCCCTATCAGTCACCCGATTTGTACTCCCGCACTTCGCCGGAGCGACTGCCTGCCAAAATCGTTTTGCCATCGGCAGAAAACCTCGCCGCTAATAACCCGCCGCCTGTTAAATACGGCAGATGAAGCAGTTCCTTGCCGGTGTCCGCACTCCAAACGCGCAAATCGTCGGGAAACCCCGTGGTAACAATGCGTTTGCCATCCGGCGAAAAGGCGATGGAAGTGATAACTCGGCGGGAGCCGATCAGCCAGAAAATCACCTTTTGGCTATTCAAATCACGAAGCGTAGCGGTTTTATTGCCGTAGGCAACAACCATTTGTTTACCATTGGGTGAAAAGCAAACAGTTCTTGTGTAGTGGGGTTCGTCAAAAACCTTGATCTCTTTGCCGGTTTTTGTGTTATATAAATACGTGAAAAAGTTATAAGCGGTTGTGGCTACGATTTCTCAATTGGGCGACAACGCCGCACCGCTCAGCGGTAGGATATTTTTGGGGACGATTTGTCGCGTTTGTGCCCCATCTGCGTCGAGTATGCGGGCTATACCATCGAAGCCACCGACAACGATCTGTTTTTCGTCGCTTGACAGGGATAACGAACGAATCTGACTTTCCTGACGGAATATTTCCTTTCGTTTTCCACTCGATAAGTCCTGTAGCCCTACACTTCTCTTGTTGGCAAATAGTGCTGTATTGCCGTCACGCATTAACGCCGTAGCGGTCGAACTGTTGTTTTTCAAACCGGGAAAAACAATATCTTCCTTTTTGCCGAGGCTCCAAACGTTTACCTTGCCGTGTCCCGCGGACGCGATCTGTCTGCCGTCCATCGAGAACGCCAAGCCGGTGACAACGCTATCGTGTCCGCGTAGCACGTCCGATATGCTCCCTGTATTTGCGTCGTATATCGTTATCAAGCCACTTTGCGCCCCGGTTGCGATATATTTGCCATCGGGGGAGTAGGCAACGCTGAAAACAGTGTCGGAACCTATTATTTTCCGGCTGATTGTGCCGGTTTCCGTGTCCCAAACCGCGGTATGGGCTTGCCGATGCGTTGCAACAGGGTTCTCAAACATATCGTGGGATGCGAGCGGAGCAACCAGAAACTTGCCATCGGGCGAAAAAGTCATATCAAGACCTGCCATTTGTCGCTCCTGACCCCACAACACTTTGCCGCTACGGCTGTCGCGCAGTTGCACCTCGCCGTATGCGCTTATCGTGGCAATATACTTTCCATTAGGCGCAAAGGGGGCTTTCGCCAGCGCACGCGAATGTAGCGGAAGTACCTTCTCCGTCTTGCCGGAAGGAAACGCGGCGATTTTCACCCCGCCGTCGCCGTCGGTTAAAGCAATATGTTTCCCGTCCGGCGAAAAGTTCACCACATAAATCGGCTTTTTTTCGGCGAGAGTACGCAGTAGTTTGCCGGTCGCCGCGTCCCAAACGAAGACGCCGCCCTTATTGCCGCCGCAAGTAACAACAGAGCGACTGTCCGGCGAAAACGCGGCTCCATAAATTACGATGCCGACGCCTTGCAGAAGACGTTCGCGTTTCAATGTTCGCGCATTCCAGAGAATGCCCGACGCTTCGGTGCTACGAACATCGTTTGTGAACAGATAGCGACCGTCGGGCGAATAAACAAAGGGCCCACCGGAACCTGCGAGGGCTTCTACTTCGCGGTGACACTGCCGGTTCCAGTAGTCCCATTCAAAGCCGCGCCCCCGGTAGTTTTTTGTTTCTTCGAGCAGTTGCAGAACATGATTTATATTGCCCGTGTCCCATTCGCGCCCTATCAAGTTGATGTTTGCCGTGTAGGAAGCACGCTCCGCCACGTTGGTTTGTGTCCGTGCTTTGTTCCTGCTTTGCTCTGCCCGACTGGCGTTCCGACGTGCCACAAGGGCGTTGCGCTCAGCAAGCAGATATAGCGAACTCATTGCCGTCAACACCACTGCCGCGACTGTGCTGGCAAGCACCAAGCCGCGTCGGAACGCCCCGCGTTGGCGGCGCAGTTCCGCGTCCGGTAGGTGCGCTTCCGCCCACACTGCATCGAAAACTTTGCGATAAATATTGTTGCGAACCGTTAAAAAACCGTTCTGCGATTTGACCGCACCGGACAGTTTCAACACGTCGCACAAGGGATTGGTGTCGTCGTCGGGAACGCGCTTGTTCTGCCAGATACGTCGGTACAAGGACAGGAGCGCGAACTTATCGCAGTCGGCTAACAGGAGCCGGTTTGAGGCGAGTTTCAGGTTGTCGTCGGTGTCTCGCGCCGACGCGGACAAAAACCGGTCGGCAACGAGCGTATCTACCGGCGTTTGCGGCGCGGCGGTCAACGCTTGGCACAGGCTTTGGGTCAGATACGGATGCCCGCCCGTCCAGAACAAAATGCCCTCCAACGACTTCGCGCCGCCCGGCAAATGGGCGGCAAGCGGCATGGCTTCAGCGGGCGTAAAATCACCCAGTTCGATGCGTTTTCCGATATTAAACGGCGTGACGCGGGGGTCTTTGATTAAGTCGGTTGGGGTCGCGGTTCCGAGCAGGCAGAACGTAACGCGAGGGACGCCCTGACCGGTCATTTGTTGGTCGAGATAGAACGCCCGAATCCCGGCGAAAAACTCGTCGGTCGCAAACGTCGTGATGCTTCGCACGGCGTCAATCTCGTCTACCGCAATCACCAGTGGTTTGTCGCCGAGTGCGGGCAGAACCGTTTGTTTCAGCGCGGCGAAGAAGCGGCGCAATACTCCCATGTTCTCGTTATCGTCCCAAAAATCGTCGGCGGCGTCCTCTATTCCAAGTTGCACCGCAATCAGATTCAGCAAGCCGTAGTACCACTGCGAGGCGGTCAAGTTCTGCCCGATAGCGGTCAGGTCGAGCAGAACGACCGCTACACCGTCCGTGCGAAGGCGCTGCGCGACGCGGTTGATCAGTGATGACTTGCCCATCTGACGCGCATTGAGCAGGTAGCACAGTTCGCCGCACCGGAGCGTTTCATACAGCGCGACGTCGGCGTCGCGCTCCAAGTACGATGCGGAACCCAGCGGCAATGTGCCACCGGCGACATAAAAGCGGTTTGTAGCGGGCATCATATTCTCCTAATTATACCGACATTGCTACCAGACTAACCGGTTTCAATCTGTGACTTTTGCCACACGCAGACGCGGTAATCTTTTACCAAAAAGAACGTAAATCTAGGTACACTGTTTGCGCAATGTATGTTGACGAACGATTCCCCCTGAAAATTATCGCGTTTTTCGCGTGGCGCAACTTGGTGCAGGTGACGGCAATCAGTGCCGCCGTCTACATCGGCTACGAAACGCTCGGCTACAAGTTCCTATCCGTACCATTCGTGCCGGTGGCAACCATCGGTACGGCGGTCGCGTTTTACGTCGGCTTCAAAAACAACTCGTCGTATGAGCGGCTATGGGAAGCGCGGCGTATTTGGGGCGCGATTCTGAACGCGAGTAGGGCGTTCGCCGCCGCGTTATCGGGAATCGCCGCCGGTCACGATTCGTTCGTGCGCGAACTTACGTACCGACAAATCGCGTGGGCGAACGCGCTACGTTTGCAACTGCGCCGCCAACCGATTTGGCACCGGGCGGGGAACAGCAAAAGCCGTTTGCCGCTCGAATACATGGCGCAGGTGGAGGGAAGCGACGAGCATATCGGCGACGCGGCAAAGCGCGAGGCGGCGTTCGACCGGGAAATGCGACAGGTTTTGACACAGTTTGTGCCGCCGGAGGAGTGCGAAACGCTCGTGCCGCTGATTGCTGCGAAGGGAAATATCGCCAACCGTTTGCTGTTGCTCCAATCCGAACGACTCGCCGAGGGCAAACAGGCGGGGATTCTGGACGGCTTTGAACACGTCGCCCTGCTAAACTTCGTCACCGAATGTTTCACACAGCAAGGTGCGAGCGAACGCATCAAGACGTTTCCGTTCCCGCGCCAGTACGCCTACTTTAGCGGCGTCTTTGTCAAAATCTTTATTTTTCTGCTCCCGTTCGGTCTGGTTGGCGAAATGGCTAAGTTAGCCCCCGGCGCGACATGGCTGATAATTCCCTTTTCGTCCTTGATTGCGTGGGTTTTCTACACGATGGAGCAGGTCGGCGACTCTTCGGAAGACCCGTTCGAGAATGCGATTAACGATGTGCCGCTGACCACGATTTGCCGCACGATTGAAGTTGACCTGCGCGATATGCTCTCGGAGACGAACCTGCCGCCGCGTCTGCAACCGAAGGATGGCTTTTTGCTGTAGAAAACTATGTTTTCTGAACCGCCAAGACGCCAAGAAGCAGCGATGCACATTCTTGGCGTCTTGGCGGTTCAAAATTAGTTCACGGGTAAATGCCGCGTACCGCGATTGCCTCGGCGACGCGTCCTACCCCGACGATATACGCGGCGGTTCGCAGGTCGGTCTGGTGGCGTTCGGACGCGGCGCGAACCTGCCCCCAAGCGCGAACCAGAATCTGTTCCAGTTTCGCGTTGACCTCGGATTCCGACCAGAAGAACGACTGCAAGCCCTGTACCCACTCAAAGTACGACACGGTGACGCCGCCCGCGTTCGCCAGTACATCGGGGACGACCACCACGCCGTTCGCGTTCAGAATCTCGTCTGCCTGCGACGTGATGGGTCCGTTCGCGCCCTCGACAATGTAGCGGGCGCGAACCTGTGCCGCGTTTGCCACCGTGATTTGATTCTGCAACGCGGCGGGAACCAGCACGTCTACCGGAAGCAGGAGCAGGTCGGCGGGGGAAATCGGCTCGGAATCTGTGAAACCGACCACCGAACCGGTGTTTCGCGCATGGCTTTGCACGGCGATAATATCCAAGCCCTTCGCGTTATAAATCGCGCCGCGCACGTCCGACACCGCAACGACTTTCGCGCCGGTGCGAAAGAACCCGCCCGCCGCAATCGCGCCGACATTGCCAAAGCCCTGCACCGCCACGGTGGAGTTAGGCAACTGCTCGCCGCGAGACAGGAGCAGTTCGCGGGTAATGGTGACGACGCCGCGCCCGGTCGCTTCAATGCGCCCCTCGGAACCACCCACGGAAAGGGGCTTGCCCGTGACTACTGCCGGAACCGTTTGCCCCACTTCTTGCGAGTAGGTGTCCATGATCCAAGCCATGATTTGCCCGTTGGTATTCACATCGGGCGCGGGAATATCCTTGTCGGGTCCGAGCATAATCGAGATTTCCGACGTGTACCGGCGCGTCAGGCGTTCGAGTTCGCCCGCCGAAAAGGTAGCCGGATCGCACTCGACGCCGCCCTTCGCGCCGCCAAACGGGATATTGACCACGGCGCATTTCACCGTCATCCAGAACGCGAGAGCGCGAACCTCGTCCAAATCGGTGTGCGGATGGTAGCGGATGCCGCCTTTCGCGGGCCCCCGCGTGACGTTGTGATGGACGCGGTAGCCGTTGAAAATCTTCACCGAACCGTCGTCCATTTTCACCGGAAAGTGCACGGCGAGTTCACGCTTGCACTGCCGCAGTTGGGCGAGGGTTCCGGGGGGCAGGGCGATTTTTTGCGCCACGGCATCGAGGCGGGTACGGGCATCATCAAACGCGGATGGGGAGGGGGATGTCGAATCATTCATAGGCGGTTGATTCGCCGTGTTGAGCGGGGTTTCCTGCCCCGTAACGGTTATTTAAGCGTCCGGTAGGGTGCGGCGGGCGAGTTTAGAAACAGTGTTGGTACAATTGTCCCAACAGTGTCGAGACAATCTGCTTGCCGTATTCGGCGCGGGCGTCTTTGAGAATCTCGGTGCGAACGCGCTTGCCGATGCGCCAGTAGAGCATCGTTAGTTCGGTGTTCGCGGTCGCCGCGACCCGTTCGCGGGCGGAGGAGACCAGTTCGCGCAGATCAAGGAGTATGGAGAGATTTCTTCCGCTATCGCCGAATCCGAAGCGCAGTACGAACGCGGTGAATAATGACGTGGGAAGAAGTCAAGGAACGAATGCGGCGAGAGATAGCGGAAGAACGGGCGCAGGAGAAGGCGGTGTGACGGGTGGCAACAAGGAAGAATCAATAATTCCATGATCCATCTTCATTCCATCGTGATTTTTTGATCTTCAAAATGTCGTAGATCATTGGCATGGGCTTGCTGGTTTTGTAGTTTTCTTGTCGTGTTTGCCAACCGGGAGGCAACTGATATTCTTTGTATTTGCCCTTTGATACTTCGCTGAAGGTGGTAAATACGCCTGACTGAATCAATTCATCAAGTTCTACAGAAGCGTAGTTTCCTGTTCTTTTGAACGCTTCAA
>JACMIU010000005.1 GCA_014380985.1 Armatimonadota bacterium
GCGCTCAGTGGACGGCGGCAAAACGTTCCACTGGTACAACAATGGCTACAACGGCATCATGCTCGGCGGCGGCATGAACTTTTCCGCACACGCCCCGAAAACCGTGTTCTTAGCCTTTCAAGACTACAATTCGGCGGCGACCAGCGACGGCGGCGCGACGTGGAACTACTTCGATTCCTCCGGCAAGGGCTGGGGCGGACACTGCTACGGCGGTCACGCGGTGGACGACCAAACCTACTTTTACGGCGACGCCGAAGGATGGGGCGACCCGCGCCGCATCCGCATCACGCACGACGCTGGGAAAACGTGGGAGTTCGTCAAGGGCGCGGATGGCAAGGAAATTAATCTCGGCGGCGCGAACGTCTCGATTTCCGACCCGACCGACCCAAACATCCTGTTCTGCTACGACCAACGCTCCGCCGACAAGGGCAAAACGTGGGCGAAAATGGCGGACTGTGACGGCGTTTTCACCTATTCTCCCGCCACGAAAGTGCTGTTCGGACGCAAGGGCGACGGCGTTGTCGTGCGGTCGAAGGACAAAGGCGCGACGTGGGAAACCGTATCGGACGCCAAAGGTCATGCCGACGATATTGCGGTAAACCACAAAACCGGCGCGATTTTTGTCGCCGGGGATGAGTCGCTGAAACGCTACGCCGGTGGCAAGTGGGAAAATATCGAACTGCCCGCGGACCAGTTCGGTAGCAAACTGCGCTGTGTCACGGTGGCGACCGACCCGCGCAACCCCGATACGGTGTATGTGGGCGGTCCCCGCAACGTTTATGCCACACACAGCACGGTGGCGCGAACCACCGACGGCGGCAAAACGTGGCGCAACCTGACCGTGACCTCCCCGCTCACGCCGGGCATGAACAACGGACCCCACGAGGTTTCCATGATTCGTGTTCATCCGCAAACCGGCGAAGCGTGGGTCGCGGGGCAGTGCTACGGAATGTGGCGCATCGCGCCGCCCGCCCCCGGCGAAACCGGAACCACCGCTGCGCTGGCGTCCGTGAGGAAAACCGTGCGCCCGGCGATTTTCCCGAACGCCGCGAAACTCGTTTCCGCGCAAAAAGCCGCGATCTCGAAGTTCGTGATTGCCTTAAGCAACGGCGATATGGAAGCCGGAACCGACACGCCGAACGACTGGGGCGAGAAATGGGAAGGGCGCGGCAAAATCGCCGTCAGCCGCGACACCACGAACAAAAAGTCCGGCGCGGCGTCGCTGAAGTTGAAAACCACCGGTGACACGCAGGGGCAAACCGCGCAACTCGTGTTCGATGCTCCGGCGGGCGCGACGTTCACCATTTCCGGCGCGGTGAAATCGAAGGGCAATATCAAGGTCAACTTCGCCGTGCAACCGCGCAACGACTCATGGACGCCGGTCGGCTTCCTGCAAGTCGGCTACGCGCAAAACGACGCCGATTGGCAAACGTTCACGAAAACCGTGACCCTGCCGGAAGGCTCGAAGCACGCCGCGATTATCCTGTATGTCGAGGGGAACGGCGAAGCATGGCTCGATGATGTCAAGGTATCGGCGGCAAGTGGCGCGACTGCGAGTGCCGAGACGGGAACCACGGTTGCGGCGTCGGCGGCGAAATCAGAGGTTCCCGAATACCAACCGCAACCGGAAAAATTAGACCCCGTGACGCCGATGCACGGCTTTTGGGCGGATTATCCGACCGCGTGGCTCGGCTACGCCCGGTCGCTCAAAGACGGCGCACAGAAGGAAAAACCGCAAATTGTTTTCATCGGCGACTCGATCACGCAAAACTGGAAGGATGCCGGAAAAGCCGACTGGGACAAACGCTTCGCGCCGCTCGGCGGTTACAATGCCGGTATCGGCGGCGACAAAACCAACCAGATTCTATGGCGCATCAAGGACGGTCTCTTAGATGGCTTGTCGCCGAAACTGGTGGTGCTGGCGATTGGCGTCAATAATATGTGGCGCAACGATTTCGGCAATGCCCGAATCGCCGAAGGAACCGAAGCCGCTATCAAGGCGATTCAGGCGAAAGTCCCCACCGCCAAAGTGCTGGTGATTGGCATTTTTCCGACGCAGGCGACCGCCGATAACGGAATGCGCGGCGGCGTGAAGGAAATCAACGCCGAAGTGAAGAAACGGGTAGCAACGATGAAAAACGTTCGCTTCGCCGACTTGGGCGACAAGTTTCTGTCCGCCGACGGCTCGATTAGCGCGGACATCATGCCCGACTTTTTGCACCCGAACGCGAAGGGCTACGCGATTTACGCCGCGAACTTGGAACCGTTGGTGAAGGAAATGCTGGCGAAATGACTGACGCCCCCGTCTCAATAGACGGCGTTCCGCTTCCCCCGGCGTGGGAGGAGCAGGACCCGCTCCTCCCGTATCCCGGCTACTTTCCCGAATCGCCGGACGAGTGGCTGATTCACCGTCACCGGGCTAACAAGGCACAAGCGCAGGAACAGGGAAGCGTGATTCGCGCCGTGTTTTTGGGCGATTCGATCACCGAGGGCTGGGACAAAACGCTGTGGGACGTACATTTCGCCCTGCATGGAGCCGTGAACTTTGCGATTGGCGGCGACAAAACTTGCCAAATCTTATGGCGCGTTGCCGACGGCTTGCTGGACGGCTTGACGCCCGACGTTATCGTGCTGGCGATTGGCGTCAATAATATCTGGTCAATGCGTTATAGCGGCGAACATATCGCTCGCGGTGTCGCGGCGTGTTTGGAGACGATACAAACCGCTTGTCCCGGCGCGAAGGTTCTGCTGTCGGCGGTGCTACCGTGCAAAGAATCGCCGGAGCATCCGTACCGTGCCGTGATTAGCGAGATTAACGCACACGTTGAGCCACTCGCAAACGGCGACACGGTACGCTTTGTGAACGCCGGTTCCGCGCTTTTGGAGGCGGATGGAACATTGCCGCTCACCATCGCCCCGGACGGCGTTCACCTGTCGCCCGCCGGGTACGACCGCATCGCGCCGGTTATCGCCGAAGCGTTCCTTCGCGTTCGGCGATAACCGGGGCGGACTACATTACCACGGAAGCGGGCCGTCCTCGTTCGAGAACGTTCCGGTCGGGCCGTCCGCACCGAGCAGGGCGAGGCGCACCGGTTCGCGGGCGGCTTCTTCCACCGTGCGATGTCCCGAATGATTGTTCAAATCGGTCGCGGTGTAGCCGGGGCAAACCGCGTTCACCTTGATATTGGTGGATTCGAGCTCAATTGCAAAAGCGACCGTAACGGCGTTCAGGGCGGTTTTCGACGCGCCGTAGGTGACACTGAACACCGACCGGTACGGGTTGTCGGGGTTCAAGTTCGCGGTCAAAGAGCCGACCTCGCTGGACACATTCACGATTCGCCCCGCCGGTGCTTCCTTGAGAAGCGGCAAGAACGCTTGCGTAACGGCGATAACACCGAACACATTGGTCTCGAACACCGTTCGCACGTCATCGAGCGGCACCGTGCTGGAGCGACCCGCTTCCATCATTTCCTCCATGGAGGTTCCCGGCTTTCCCGTGTGCGAAATAGCCGCATTGTTCACCAGCACATCGAGCCGCCCGAACTCATCACGAACGCGATTCGCGGCGGCGGTAACGGTGTCGGCTTTGGTGACA
>JACMIU010000096.1 GCA_014380985.1 Armatimonadota bacterium
ATCTTCCAAAACCGCCATTGTTTGGTTCCGGCGCGGGCTTCGAGTGCAAGACAATCATGCGCTTACCGAAGCCGTGAAGTCCGCCGACCGCGTGGTTCCCGTGTTCGTCCTTGACCCGACGATTCTGACGCACTCGACCACCGCCCCGGTTCGCGCCCGCTTCCTTTTCGAGTCGCTCGCCGCTCTGGATGCCGAACTGCGCGGTATCGGCGGACACCTTATCATTCGGCATGGGCAACCGGTCGAGGAACTGGAACGCCTCGCTCACGAAACCGGGGCGACCGCGCTATTTTTCGGGCGCGAGTACGAGCCGTATGGCAGGGAGCGCGACGCTACTGTGGTGGCGGCGATGGAAAAGCGCGGCGTCGCCGTGACGCAAACGAATGACCATTTGCTCTCGGAGCCGGAGCAGGTGATGAGCAAGGCAGGAACCGTATATACCGTGTTTACGCCGTACAAGCGCGTCTGGTTCGAGCAGAACGCGGGCATCCCCGTTCCCGCGCCGGAGCGAATTGCTGTGCCGGAGGGGTTGCACAGCGAGCCGATTCCCGAAGCACCGGACAGTGTGGGCGTCTCGACCGACTACGACGGGTTCGCGCCCGAAGTCGTGGTCAAGGGCGGCGAGGCAGAGGGCGCAAAGTGGCTGCAAAAGTTCGTGGACGGGTGCGTCGGCGACTACGGCACGGAGCGCAATTTTCCCGGTCACGAAGGCACGTCGCGGTTGTCGGCGTACCTGCGGTCGGGGGTGTTGTCGCCGCGCCAAGTCGCTTTCGCGGTTCGCGCACGGCGCGACGAACTGCCCGCCACGGCGGACGGTGCGTTGACGTTTCTTTCCGAAATTGCGTGGCGCGATTTTTACTACCAAATCCTGTACCACTTTCCGCACGTCGCCACGGGCGCGTTCAAACCGGTGTATGACGCCGTTTCGTGGGAAAACGACGAAACGTTGTTCGCGGCGTGGTGCGAAGGACGCACCGGTTACCCGATTGTGGACGCCGGAATCCGGCAGATGAACGCGCAGGGCTGGATGCACAATCGACTACGGATGATCACCGCGTCGTTTTTGTGCAAAGACCTGCTTTGCGACTGGCGGCTCGGCGAACGTATCTTTATGCAACGCCTTGTGGACGGCGACCAAGCCCCGAACAACGGCGGCTGGCAATGGGCGGCGGGAACCGGCACCGATGCGCAACCGTTCTTTCGCATTTTTAACCCCACGTCGCAAGGCGAAAAGTTCGACGCCGACGGCGCGTATGTGAAACGGTGGTGTCCCGAACTCGCCCGCGTCCCGGCAAAGTACATCCACAAGCCGTGGGAACTGACCGAGCGCGAACAGGAGGCGGTCGGGTGCGTGTTGGGGCGCGACTACCCGAAGCCGGTGGTAGACCATAAAGTCCAGCGAGATAAGGCGTTGCAACTGTACCGCGCCGCGCAGGGGAGCAGGGAAGAAGCAAACGTCAAGCCGACCGAACCGGATTAGTCTCTGTCTGGGCGCGGCGGGCGCGTCACGGTAATCTCGGCGATATTTTCCACCGGCAGGATATGCGTTCGCTTCGTTTTCGCGTCGTAAACGAACACGAAGCGGCTGGTCGTGCCGACAAGCGGCAGGGTGCGTGTCGCCGGTTGGTTCGCGCCCGCGTCGCTCAACCGGATAGTTACCGGGCGCGTTTCTCCGCTTTTGATGCGATCCGCTCGATATTGGGCGTAAAGTGGTGTGAATACGCCGCCGAAGTAGACAATGATAGTAGCAATCGCCGTCGCTCGCGGCGACATATACATCGTGGCGACCCCGGTTCGCCCCCACGGCGAACGGCACAGCCGGTCATAGGCGGCAAAGCGTATCCGGGCGCGGTAATTAATTTCGTGCAAAACAAGAATTACGAACGCCGATACCACGGTGAGCAGGATTACCACCGGTTCGCGCACGGCGGCAAGCAGAAAGTCGGAAAAGTCGGCATATTCCAATACGTTGACGCCGAAGTAGAGAAAGAACCACCAATCGTAGGCGATACCGATGGCAGTCAGAAAAAGATACGCCAGCGTGAAACTGAGTGCGGGGTCTTTGCGAAGCAGTTTCAGCAGGGCGTCGCGCATCGGTTGCACGACCTGCGCCGCCGAAATCGCTTCGTTCGGGTCGGCGACGATTCTTTCGGCGGGGGCGGCGATGTTTTGC
>JACMIU010000097.1 GCA_014380985.1 Armatimonadota bacterium
AAATGGTAGGGCGCAGTTTCGGCAGGCAAGGTAGTCTCATGCCCATCTATGACGCCAACCGCCTTGCCGCCGTGTTCTTGGACACGTCGCCCCTCTCACTGGTGACACAGCGACGCGGTAAGTCCGTAGAAGCCGATGAGTGCCAGACTTGGGCGTCCGCATTGACGCAAAACACTATAGCGATTGTTGTGCCGGAAGTCGCCGATTACGAACTACGACGGGAGTTGATTCGCTTACGGAAAACAACGGCGATAGCCCGCCTCGATGCGTTCCCTGCCCTTATCGGGGAGTACCTGCCGCTGGATACGGACACGGTGCGCGAAGCGGCACGGCTTTGGGCGAACGTGCGGCAACAGGGCATACCGACCGCGAGTGATGATGCACTTGATGGTGACGCGCTTATCGCCGCGCAGGTGTTCGTCTGGTGCGCCATGACCGGTACGCCGCTTTCGTTCGTCGCGGTGGCAACCTCGAACCCGGCACACCTGATCCGTTTTGCCGACGCGGGCGGTACTACTCTGCAAGCGGCGCGGTGGCAGGACATAACGCTGTGAGTAAATGGAGTTTTGTAGGTTTTGTAGCGTGGTGAAAGTAGGTATTTGAAAAAAGGCGACGCGCCTACAAAGAAGGGAACGCGCCCCCTTCCGGCGAATAAATACGCCCGAATGGGAGCGGATTAAGTTCTTCTCTTTTCATCAAAAGTAAGGCATTTTTGCCCCCTGTTTTGAGAGTAAATTGCGTAATCCGTGCTTCTCTCCCTCTCACGGAGAAGATCACGGGTTCGAGTCCCGTACGCGCTATTTTCTTCACTCGTGCTTTGCTTAGTCCGCGCCCCCACGCGGTGATGTCGCAATAATGGCGCGAGCGAGCGTTTCGTCCCGTGTCCAGACCACCGTGTCGGTGCGGGCAAGTTTCACCGAAAACCAGCCCTGCGCGGTCGTCACCGTGTCCGGCGCGACCCTGAACGCGATTCCTTCTTCCGCAAACCGGCGGCGATTGGAGCGGGCGTTGCCCCAAGCGATGAACCACGAACCCGGCGACGCGGCGCGAAGAAGCGCGTTCTGCCGCGAGTACGAGCGTTCACAGACGATTTGCCCCGCCGTGTTAATTGCTCCGACAAACAGCACATTGACGAACAGCAATGCTCCCAACACGATGCCCCCGGTGCGAAGCGGACGCGGCGCAACCACGGTGGCGGCAAGCGGAATCAGCACCAGCCACCAACCTTGCGGCGAATAGCGCACCCACCACGCTTCGGGGTTGACGAAAACGCTTCCCCCGACAATCGCCCAAACGCCTAAGGCAAGCCCCGCACCCTGCGTTTTCCGCATCACACACACAAAAAGCAGAACAGTTGCCGCGATGAGTGAACCGCCGTACCACGGTCCAAAACCGCCGATGTGTACATCCGGCGCGACATACGGCGCGATTTCCGAACGGTAGAGCGCGAACGGCAACTTCCACAACGGCTTGCCGTATTTTTCGTTGTCGGCGATGGTGCGGAACCCGGCGATATTTCTTGCCCGTGCGTTGTTCGCCCAAAAGAACTTCACGAAGCGGTTCTGCTCCACGAAGCGCGGATGCTCGGCGTAGCCGATAATATCGGTCGCGCCCTTGCCCATCACCGGGTAGAGCGGATGCCCGTAGCGCGAAACGTTGTGCGCGTAAGGATGCCATAGGCACACGAGCGCGACGGCGGCGGCGGCAAGTAGCACCGGCGCGATACGAAACGCCAGAGGTTCGCGGCGAACCAGCAGCACCGCGCCCAAAATTAGCACCGCGTACACCGCGTACACGATTCCGGTAAACTTCGCGGCGGCAAGAATTAGGGCGCAAACCGCGAAAATCGTCCACGATACGCTTTCACGCACTGGCGAGGCGCGGGGAAAAACGACGCCCGCTGCGCCGAGTGCAACGCCGATTAGCCCCCAGTAAATATAGCCGTCGAGTTGAAACGTCGCCACTTGCGTCACGGCGACCGGGTTGCACAACGCGAGTATGCCGATTGCCCAAACGAAGCGCGGCGCGGCACTCCGTTTGGCGAGGGAATGCACCCAAAGCGCGGTAAGCGCGGAAACACTCGTGCCGAGGAGCCACATCGCCGATTTCGCGGTTTCTATCCGGTTCCAAATAGCGAACGACAACGCGCCGGTTTGCCACGTGATTTTTGGATAACCGTTCAGCCACTGGTACTGGTTGGTATCGCCCGCCGTGAGCGGCGCGTTCATCGGATTCCAGCCCTGCGCGAGCCGGATAATCGCTTCCTGATGGTACGCCTGACCGTCGTAGGAAAAATCGTGGACGAATACGGCGACACCGCAAAACAGGAGCCACACGAGGGCGGACGCGCCCCCCGCGAGGGCGGCATTTCGCTTGCCCCCATCAGGGAACAGCACGGCGGTTCCTGCAAGGGCGAGAAGCCACGCCGCACCCCACCAGACCCAGCCACTGCGTAGCGAAAAGCCGAGCGCGAAAACGCCCTGCGTCACGACAAACGCGGCGAAAATCCACAGGAGCGGGAACAGGACGACCGCCGTCAGAACTGCGTTCTGCGCGGGAGCGGCGAAATCAAAGCGGGGGCGCATAGCCTCTATCTTACCGCACCGCCGGATTGTTTGAACCGCCAAGACGCCAAGTGCGCTAAGGAAGAGAGAAGATTAAAAAGACGCAAACCGGAACCGGAACGCTATCCGCGAACGCG
>JACMIU010000098.1 GCA_014380985.1 Armatimonadota bacterium
CCGGAGGGTCAGCGCGTCGAGAAGCCCCTGCGTCGGGTGTTCGTGCATCCCGTCCCCCGCGTTGATCACCGGCACATTGACCCAGTGCGCCGCCTGATGACACGCCCCCGAATACGGAGTTCTCATAAAACAGCGTGATGACCGACTTGCCGCGAAGCGTCGGGACTTTTTTCACGTCGCGGCTCAGTATCTCGGTGAACGTTTCGGCGGTGTCAAGGAACGTTTCGATTTCCGCCTTCGTGAGCGATTCAAGGTCGAGCAGGTCGCGTCCGGCGAGGTTCATTCCGTGTCCCCCTTGGCGATGGTCACGGCGTCTTCGCCGTCCATCTCGGACAGGTGAACATTGACGCGCTCGCTGAACGCCGTGGGCAGGTTCTTGCCGACGTAATCGGCGCGAATCGGCAGTTCGCGGTGTCCCCGGTCAACGAGAACGGCGAGTTGCACCGACGCCGGGCGTCCGTATTCTAAAAGGGCGGTAATCGCGGCGCGAACCGTGCGCCCGGTGAACAGCACATCGTCCACCAATACCACGGTTTTGCCGGTGATTTCGTGAAGTAGGTGCGTGGTGCGAGCCGGGGCGGTGCGAAGCGCGTAGTCGTCGCGGTACAGCGCGATGTCCAAGTCGCCGACCGGAACCGCGCCGCTAACACCGGCGTCCTCGATGCGCCCGATAAGCGTTCCGAGGCGGGCGGCAAGCGGTGCGCCGCGCCGCAGAATCCCAACCACTACCACGTTGGACGCGCCTTTATTGCGCTCCACAATCTCGTGCGCGATGCGCGACAGGGCGCGTCGCACTTCGTCCGCGTTCATCACCGATTGAACCGTTGCCATAATTCGTTTCCTTCTTCGCCTCACTGGGCAATTCTTAAAGGGGCGTTACTTACGCAGTATAACGGGCGCGTGGCGCGGCGTCAAAGTACCGCGACAAAGCGCAATCGGGTACACTACGGCAACGCAATCGCCGCGAAAGGAAATCGTTATGAGTACAGTGACTTGGGAAACGTTAAATAAGCAAGCCGAATCATTATCGCCTGCTGACCAACTGCGCTTGGCAGAACAGTTGATGCGCCGCACCCGTGCCTATTTTGAACGATCGACGACCGCTACTGAAGCGGAGGAATATCGTCGCCAGTTACGAAATATGGCGGCAGACCCTTGCGTTCAGCGCGAACTAAAACAAATGGAAGCCGACTTCACGTCGACCTAAACCGGTCGGGTCGGCTAAACCGTAGGACGCACGATACATCGTTGTTTGGAACTATGAAACTATGCAATTATCTCTCAACTCCGCCCGAATGGGCGCGGGAAAACTCAACTTAGAGCAGTTTGTTGACCTCGCGGCACGGCATGGCTTTAGCGGCGTGGACACCGGCGTCGGTGCGGTGCGGCAACTGGTCGAAATGCGCGGCGATGCTTCTGCCGCGATGGACTATCTGCTGGAAAAAAGCGTTGCGCTGGCGACGTTCGGCTTCGATCCCGAATGGCGCAAGGACGATGAAGCGTTCGCCAAAGGTATGGCGGATCTGCCCGCGCAAGCCGAATTGATGGCGTCGCTCGGCTGTACCCGTTGCCTGACGTGGATGCCGTCATCCGCCGATGTCCCCAAAGACGAGTGGATGGCGCGAACCGCGAAACGTTTCGCGGAAGGGGGCAAAATCTTAGGCGACCACGGGATTCGTTTTGGCTTGGAGTGGGTGGCTCCGCACCATTTCCGTGCGAACGGCGCAACACCGATGGGCAAGTTCGACACGGTGCATGACCTACCGGGAACGCTGGAACTAATCGCGCTTGCCGGGCAACCGAATATCGGCTTGCTGGTGGACTCGTACCATATCTACGCTTCCGGCGCGGGCGAAGCCGAGGTCGCCGCTCTGACCGACGCGCAGATTGTTCATGTACATATCAACGACGCCCCGAAAGGCGTGGGGCGCGAGGGCGCGAAGGACGGCGAACGGGTGCTTCCCGGTGACGGTGAGATTGACCTGACCGGCTTTTTGCGCGGGCTTCGCACAGCGGGTTACACCGGCTACATCGCCGCCGAAATCCTCGCGCCGGAAAATATCGCGCCGTCCGCCGAAGAATCCGCCGATAAAATCCGCACGTCCTTGCGAAACCTCGGCTTGTAATTGCGCGTATAAACGGGTGTTATGAACGACACGAACGATTACCCCGAACGCCCGCACCCCGGCGACACGACGCCCGCTGAAACCCGCACCATCCGGCGGCGCATCGCGCTGGGAGTGCTGATAGCCGCGTCGCTCAACCTCGGCTTTTTAGCCGGGGGGGCGGCAATCGCCAACTATGTCGCGGCGATTTTCCGACCGATTTTCTTTAAGAAAGACACCATCGTCTACGTGAAACTGGATGCGACGCCCGCGCCCGCGCCGTCGCCTTCGGTATCGTCGTCGCCCGCCTCACCAACCCAGTAACAGTCATGGCAGAAAGCACGGCTTCGCGCCGTCGCATTGGATAACGAACGCTTCAGGGCGAAGCCATCTTGCATGACCGTCGGCAAAGGCGTAGTTCGCGCCGCCGTTGTGCCGAACTGCACCGGGCGTTTGTTTGAAAATCTCATCAGTCATCGAGTCAATATATAATCCGAGTCCCTTTTTTTCATTGCGAAGGTCAGGCATATCCCCGGCAATTACACCTGCTCGTGCGTCGAAAATGGCGACAATCTGCGCTTGTTGTTGTATTGCGGCTTCGTTCATGCCCTGAAAAGAGGACGAAACCGCCGCATCGTTTAATCCGACATTCATTGCATATCCACACGAATAGGTCTTTAGAACCCGCGCTTCCGAAACCGAACGAGACGGGCAAATGAATACTTGTTTTGTATAGAGGGCGAGATTGCTGTACCAACCAGAATTGTCCTGCGCTGTGTGTACAGGCGGGTAACTACCATCGTAATCCAGTGTGTACGAGTGTATCGCCAAACCCCACTGCCGGGTGTTGCTGAGGCAGGTCGTCGTCTGTCCCCGTCGCCGTGCGGACACAGCGACGGGGATGATGATTGCGGCTAACACACCGATAATGCTTAACACTGTGAGCAGTTCGGTCAGCGTGAAGCCACGTTGTCTCACGGAATGCGATTCCACGGAACGGCGTTTCCCGGTGCCAAACCAATCTTATTTAGCTCACCGAAATATCGAGCCAACACACCTTGCTTCCCTGTCGGCAAGTTATTCAAGATAGCGTTGGTACGACTTAATGGGAGTCGGTTCCAAAGTGCGGTTCGCATTTCGGGCGAGATACGATACAACATTACCTCCAATTCCTGAGGAGTTGCAGTGATGCGCTGAATCAATTGAGCGGTTTCCTGATCGTTTTTCGTGTCGAGAGCCAACACTAAAAGACTGTAACGCACGGCGATTTCTGCATCGGACACTGTTGCTGACGCTAACGCAATCTCCTGTTGCCACTGCGCCAACGCTTGTTCCTCAGAGCTATCGCTTGTTACTGTTGAAGGACTTCCAACAAGCCTTGGTTGTTTTGCGTCTACTGGTCGCTGAACGGGAAAAACGGGCTGATTGGGTTGTGTTCGACTTTTACGAAACTTGTTAAAATCCTCATTGGCTTTGTCTATGAAATCCGGCGAAGGACTGACTTCTGGGGATGGGGACGAGTCGGTCACCTGACCACTATCGCTGTCACCACACCCGACAAGAGCCAGCACAGGGAGCAGTGCGAGAAGCGCGACAAACCGC
>JACMIU010000099.1 GCA_014380985.1 Armatimonadota bacterium
CGCATCTCCGTTGGCAAGGCACCCGGCCGCGCCGACATGACGCAGGCCGACATCAACGCACTGCTCATCGAGCGAGGCAAGG
This sequence comes from Armatimonadota bacterium, assembly GCA_014380985.1. Taxonomy (GTDB): domain Bacteria; phylum Armatimonadota; class Armatimonadia; order Armatimonadales; family Armatimonadaceae; genus JACMIU01. The sequence goes on from JACMIU010000099.1 coordinate 83, forward strand.
CAGGTCAACGCGTCGAGCGGCTGAAGGGTGGCGACCCGTTCGTGTTCGGGCGCGGCGGCGAGGAAGCCGAGTTTTTGCGCGAACGCGGCGTCCCGTTTCGCATCGTTCCCGGCATCACGTCGGCGATTGCCGCGCCCGCGTATGCCGGAATCCCCGTGACGCACCGCGACGCCGCGTCGAGTTTCGCCGTGATTACCGGGCATGAGCGCGGCGACGAACGCGAATCGGGAACCCGCGACGCCGGAAATGCCGAAATGCGTCGGGACTGGTCAAAAATCGCGCACGCCGCCGACACGCTCGTGTTTCTAATGGGCGTCGAATCGCTCGGCGAGAACGCGCAAAAGTTAATCGAGAACGGACGCGCCGCCGATACCCCGGTGGCATTGGTGCAGTGGGGAACGTGGACGCGGCAACGGGTCGTGACGGGAACTTTAGCCGACATCGCCGAAATCGCCCGCGCCGCGAAAATCACCGCGCCCGCCGTGACCGTGGTCGGCGACGTGGTGCGATACCGGGAGGCGATTCGCTGGTTCGACACCGGCGCGTTGTTCGGCAAGCGCGTGTTAGTCACTCGTTCGCGGGAACAGGCATCGGAGTTGTCGGACAAGTTGCGTACAGTCGGCGCGGATCCGATTGAGTTTCCGATGATTCGGATAACAGAACCGGCGGACGGCTACGCCGGTTTGGACGCCGCGTTGCCCGGCATAGGTGGCTACGACTGGATTGTTTTCACGTCCGCGAACGCCGTGAAACAGACGTTTGACCGCCTGAACCTTTTGCTCCTTGACGCCCGCGCTTTCGGCACGACGCAGGTTGCCGCTATCGGTTCCGTGACCGCCGATGCCTTGCGCGAACGCGGCATCGTCGCCGATTTCGCGCCCGACGAGTTTGTCGCCGAAGCGGTGCTGGCGCAGTTTCCCGAACCCGTGAGCGGCAAGCGGATTCTGCTTCCCCGCGCACAGGACGCCCGCGACGTGTTGCCGGACGGCTTGCGCGAACGCGGCGCGACGGTAGAAATTGTCACCGCGTATCAAACCGTTATCGAAACCGAAGGCGCGATGCAAATCCACGAAATGATGGATGCGGGAGAACTGGACATTATTACATTCGCGTCGTCGTCCACGGTGCGAAACTTTGTCGAGGCGATGGGTGGATCGCCCGTGCCGGACGCCGTGATGCTTGCCGCGATTGGACCGGTGACCGCCGACACGTGCCGGGAACTGCTACGCCCGCCCGATTGTATCGCTACTGAATACACGATGGACGGACTTATTGCCGCCATCGAAACCACGCTTGCCGCGAAAGGAGCGGCACTGTAAAACACATGATTACGGGAATCCATCATGTCACGGCGATCGCGGGTGACCCGCAGACAAACGTGAACTTTTACGCCGGAACGCTCGGCCTGCGACTGGTCAAGCAGACGATTAACTACGACGACCCCGGCACGTACCACCTGTACTACGGCGACGGCTTGGGGCGTCCCGGCACGATTCTGACGTTTTTCCCGTGGAAGAATGCGCGGCGCGGGCGTGCTGGGACGGGGCAGGTAGTGGCAACCGCCTTATCTATTCCGGTCGGTGCGGCGGACTTTTGGCGCGAACGCTTGACGACGAAAGGCGTGGCGTTCGATGACCACGGTACGACGCTATCGTTCACGGATGGCGACGGCTTGCCGCTTCTGCTGACCGAAGTCGCGGGCGACACGCGCCCCGGCGACAACGGCGCGGCGGATGTGCCGGGGCAATACGCGATTCGTGGTGTGGACAGCGTAACCCTGCAAGTCGGCACGGCATCCCCAACGCTGGAACTGCTCACGGGACAAATGGGCTTCGACATTTCCACCGACGGCGACGGGCGGTTTACAGTCGGCGCGGACACATCCGGCAACGCCGTGTATCTACATGAGGCGGAGGAAGGCGACGCGCCCGGATTGTCCGGCGCGGGAACCGTGCATCATGTGGCGTTCCGTGTGCCGGACGATGCCGCGCAAGCGACGTGGCAAGCGGAACTGACAACGGCGGGCTACCACGTATCGCCGGTGATGGATCGGCAGTATTTCCACTCGATCTACTACCGCGAACCGGGCGGCGTGTTGTTTGAAATCGCCACCGACCCGCCCGGCTTCGTCGCGGACGGCGAGACGCCGGAGACGCTCGGCAAGCGTTTGCAACTCCCCGATTGGCTGGAGGGCAAGCGCGACGCGATTGAGGCGCATTTGCCGAAACTGACGTTGCCGTAGGGCGTTCGGACGTTGAAACGTTCCGGTAGAAGCGTGTTCCGTGCTGTACACCCTGCGGGTGGAAGAAACGGGAACGTTTCAACGTCCGAGATAACAGGCGACTACTTGTTGTGCCGGTACTGGCGCGGGTTTGTTCGTAGCGATAGGTGATACTCGCAGTTTTGCGAACAAACCCGCCGCCCCGCTGTGTCGGCGCATTTGCGGCAAACGATACCCGGCTTGCCGCACTGCTTACAGGTTATGGCTTCCTTGCCGGGGTCGCCGCACAAGGGGCAAATCGTGTAAACCGTCGTCGGCTGCAAGTGTTGATCTACGGCGACGCGCCGGTCAAAAACGAAACATTCGCCGTCAAATTGTCCGTCAGGGTACGCTTCGAGGTAGTTCAGGATGCCGCCGTCCAACTGGTAGACGTTTTCGTAGCCCGCTTCCCGCATGACTAAGGCGGCTTTTTCGCAACGGATTCCGCCAGTGCAGTACATTAGAACCGGCTTGTTTTTTGGCAGTTCCGATTCGCGTACCCAGTCGGGAAACTGCGCGAAGTCGGTGGTGTGCGGGTTGACCGCGCCGGGAAACGCGCCGATACCGACCTCGAAATCGTTGCGCGTGTCAATCAGCGTGTAGTCGGCGTCGCCGGTTAAAAGTTCGTGCCACTGTTTTGGCGACAGGTGCGAAGGGTCGGCGTTCGGTGCGGGGACAATATCGGGACGACCTGATGACACGATTTCGGCGCGGCTTTCTACCTTCAAACGGTCAAACGCTTGCGTGTCGCACGTGCCGCGCTTCACCGCGAGCGTTCCGATTTCGGTGCGGGACTGTAGATAGGCGAGAAAATCGGCTATTGCTTCCTCGCTTCCGCAAACCGTGGCGTTCACGCCCTCCGTGCCGAGCAGGAACAGCCCGCAAATACCGCGTTCGGCGCAGAACGTTTGCACCGCGCTACGCCGGTCGGGCAGTGTATCGGCGGGAAGGGGGCAGAACTTGTAAAAAGCGGCGACGTGGAACATGGCGTTTATATTTTACGCCGTTCTCGCGTATGCATCCACTCGCCCGCAACGCCCGCCGCGACGCCTACCGTGTAACAAAGGATGTCGCTCCACAGAAATCCGAAGCCGAGAACCAGACCACCGAGGCGGGTTTGCCGCACGGCGTTTATCCACGGGGCTTGATATAACTGGCTCGCTTCGATAGCGTAGCAAAACAGCAAGGCGGCAAGCGCGACCCGCACCGTGCCGGATTTCGGGAAGATTAACCCCGCGAGCAAAAACACCATCAGCGCGTACAGGGCGTCGGGCAAATACGCAGCGATGAACGTCGGCAGGGTGTCCCCGAAACGGCGCGACGCCAAACCGATAGCGACGGTTGACGCAACGAACCCGGCATACAAAACGCGGTTGCGCCCGTCTACGCGAACGATTCCCATTCCGCACTTGCCGTTTCCCATGCCGCGACCGCGACGTTTACCGCGTCCTGTGCGCGGGCGTAATCGGACGCGAGCGTCACCATATCTAAGCCCGTTTTGCCCGACGCTAATAGTGCCTCGACTTCGCTCAGTTTGCCCTCGGCGTCCTGCACCCGGCGTTCGGCTTTCGCCACGGCGTCCTGCGCCTTGCTTCGCGCCTTGCCATCGCCACGGTTCACGGGCTTAGGCGGCGCGACTTTCACCGGCACGGGCGGTAGATTCGCCAGATCGTTTTTCGGCTTCGGTACACCCGCCATTCGTTGCGCCGGAACGTTCGCCAGTTCCTCGCGCCACGCGGCGTAGTTGCCTTCGGCGAACAGCGAACCGCCGTCCCCGGTAAAGCCGAGCGTTTTGGTGGTCACGGCGTTGAGCAGATACCGGTCGTGGCTCACCAGCAAAAGCGTCCCTGCATACTCCTTGAGCATTTCGGTCAGCGTTTCGCACGATTCGATGTCCAAGTGGTTCGTCGGTTCGTCCAGAATCAGCAAGTTGCAGGGGCGAAGTAGCATCCGCGACAGGGCGAGTTTGTTCTTTTCGCCTCCCGAAAGCATTCCAACGCGCTTTGCCGTGTCGTCGCCGGTGAACAGGAACCGCGCCAGATGGTTTCGCGCCTGCGTTTCCGTCCAACCGACCGCCTCTTCCCACAAACAATCGAGAACGGTCATCTCAACATCCAGATCGTCGGTGGCGTGTTGCGAGAAATACGCGACGCGCACATTGTTGCCGAACGCCACTTCGCCGGTGGTCGGCTTTTCGTCGCCGAGCAGAATCTTGACCAGCGTGGTTTTGCCCGCGCCGTTCGGTCCGACAAGCCCCACGCGGTCGTCGCGCTCAATCGCCGCTGACAGCCGTTTGAACAGGGTACGCTCTCCGTAGGTTTTCGACAGGTCGGTTAGCCGCACCACTTCGCGCCCGATGCGCCCCGCGCCCGCCGCGTCCAAACGCGCCTTGACCCGCGTGGTGTCGGTTTTCACCGCTTCGATTTTTTCCATGCGGTCAATGCGCCCTTGCGTCTTGTGGCGAATCACGGACTGCGTCGCGTTCGCGCCCATGTTGCGCTTGATGAGTCCCTGCAGTCGCTCGATTTCGTTTTGCTGGTTTTTGTACGCCGCCTCCTGTACCGCGATGGCTTCCTCTTTTTGCCGCCGGTAGTGCGAATAGTTGCCCTTGTAAATCGTCAGCCGACGAAACTCCAGTTCCGCCGTGGTATCGGTCACGGCGTCTAAGAAGTAGCGGTCGTGCGACACCAAAAGTACCGCGCCCTCATAGTTCTTCACGAACGTTTCGAGCCATTCGGTCGCTTGAATATCAAGGTGGTTTGTCGGTTCGTCCAGAATCAGCAGGTCAGGGCGTGTTAGCACTAATTTGGCGAGAGCGAGCCGGGTTTGTTCGCCGCCCGAACACGCTCCGACCAACTTGTGCAACGTCTCCGCGCCGAAGCCGAGCCGAATCATCACCGCGTCGCGTTCGTCCTCAATCGCGTAGCCGCCCCGCGCCTCGAACTCATCGAGTGCCGCCGTGTAATCGGTCATCGCCCGTTCGATTTCGGTGTCGGTTTTGGCGTCGCTCATCGCGTGTTCGGCTTCCGTCACCCGCGCCTGAATCGCCCGCATCGGCGCAAGCGCGAGGTCAATCTCCTCGGCAATCGTATGTTCGGGGTGAACGGGAGCCTCTTGTCGCAGGTAGCCGAGGTGTCGCCCCGGCGCGAGGGCAACCCGTGGCGGAAGCGCGATACCATTCGCATACGTCGGGTCAGGCGTTTCCTGCCCCAAAATGATTTTGAGAAGCGTGGTTTTGCCGCCGCCGTTGCGCCCGATTAGCCCCATCTTTTGACCGGGCGCGAGCGTGAAATTGACTTCGCTAAATAGTTCGTCGGAGCCGAAACTCTTGGCGACATTCGATACGGTTAGTATGCTCATAAGTTGGTGTTCCTCTGAGCGACAATGCCCCGGCGTTTATTATATCGCTTTTCGTGACAGGTTTCCCAAATGGCAGTTCAATCGCCTCGACAAGTCCGTTCAACTTAGTCGGTGGATTTACCCGCCGACCCGAACCATCAGCAACGCTTTGATTTACCTGTTACGATACACTATAACAGGGCGACATATGGAAGAACTAACCGGACAAGACCTCTACAGGTTTCGCAACGCCGTCTACAACCCGGATCGCACCGAAGCCCTTGCGCTTTTAGCCGAAAACCCCGCAATTTTGGAAGTGCGAAGCGGAATCGGGGAGACCGTGCTTCATGTTGTCGCTGTGGAAAACGAGCAAGAAGTAATTGCGTGGCTTCTCGCGCACGGGGCGAACATTGACACGGTAAACGATTTTGGCGAAACGCCGCTAATGGACGCCGCCTGTTTGGAATACACAGACTTGTGCCGCTTTCTACTGGCGAACGGGGCGAATGCTTCCTTTGTCAGCGCAAGCGGAAACTCGGCACTGTCCCAAGCGGCACGAAAAAACAATCTGCCGTTGGTGCAACTGTTTCTAACGCAACTGTCCCCGCAAGAGGATATAAA
>JACMIU010000100.1 GCA_014380985.1 Armatimonadota bacterium
CCGACCGGCTTTTCGACGGGCAGAATATCGCCCCGCCTACACTTCCGAAGAACGCGAAAAACGGCTGGTTCGTGCGCGACGTGGAAGCCGGTTCCGCGCTTCGCCCCATAGCCCCCGGCGCGGCAACGCTCGGATTGCGACTTGATACCACCGGTAGCGGAACGGTCGTGCGCGGAACCTTGCGAAACCTGCAAACGAAAACCCGCGCCGTCACCGTCTACTATGTGGAACGATTCGACGCTACCGAGCCGGTCTGGTGGAACTCGGTGCGCGACGGTGTTTCGGCGAAGGAAATCCGCGAGTACGCCAACCTGACGCAAGCCGGAGCGGGCGCGACCGGGCAATTGTCGCAGTATCCGTGGGGGTGTGTGACGGGGCGGGGAACCGGACGCGCCCTTGCCGTACCCCCTGATATTGCCCCGCGTGTGGCGCGAATCGCCTATCGTCCCGACACCCGCTTGCTGTTTCTGTGCTACGACCTCGCGCTGACCGAACGCGGCGATCCGGCACACCACGACCAAGCCCCAGTCGGAATCGCCCGCTACGCGGTGGATCCGGCGTGGGGCTTCCGGGACGCCGCCGCCCGCTACTACGCGCTTTTCCCGGAGGCTTTCCAGCGACGGGCGAAAGCCGAGGGTATCTGGATGCCGTTCACCGACCCTGCAAAAGTCGCCGGGATGGACGATTTCTCTATCGCCTACCACGAAGGCGATAACAGTGTCGCATCCGACCGGGCAAAGGGAATCCTCAGTTTCAAATATGTCGAGCCGATGACGTACTGGATGCCGATGGCGAAGGGCGTGCCGCGCACCTACGCCGAAGCGACCGCGCTGGTGCAAAAAATCGCGGCGAGCGACGATCCCGTGGCGAGCCATCAGGCGCAAGCCGTGCTGTCGTCGGGAAGCCACGACGTGCGCGGACGGTTCAACGTCGCGTTTCGGGACGCGCCGTGGTGCGACGGAGCCGTTTGGGTGCTGAATCCCAGTCCCGCCATCGTCCATGCGAATCTTTGGACGAAGGCACGACTGAATAATGAAGCGAAGCCTGCTCCCGGCGCGAAGAATCAGCCCGACGGCGCGTATCTCGATTCGCTCGAAGCGTGGGCGGATGTGCAGGATTTCCGCGCTGAAAGCCTGAACGCGACGAGCGTCTCGCTGTGCTTTGCACCGGGGCGGTTTCGCCCGATGCTCCCGACGTGGTTTTCCGTATACGAATCCACGGCGGCACTTTCCCGCGATTTGCACAAGCAAGGCTCGCTTCTGATGGCGAACTCGGTTCCGTGGCGGTTCGCCGCGTTCGCGTCGCTCCTTGACGTTATGGGAACCGAAACAAGTATGTTCACCGAAACCGGGGCATGGTCGCCGGAGACCGACGCGGTGATGAACCTGCGCCGCACGATGTCGTACCACAAACCGTACCTGCTTCTGCTAAACACTGATTTTAACAAGGTGAATAAAGACGGTATCACACGCTATTTCGAGCGGTGTGCCTTTTACGGCATCTATCCGAGTATGTTTAGCGTGGACGCGGCGACCGATCCGTATTGGGAAAACCCCACGTTATACAACCGCGACCGCCCGGTTTTCCAGCGAGTGATTCCGGTGATTAAGCGGCTTTCCGCCGCCGGTTGGGAACCGGTCACATGGGCGAAAACCAACCGTTCCGACGTTTGGCTGGAGCGGTTCGGGCGCGAATACCTGACCGTGTTGAACTCCGCCGACAAACCCGCCGAAGTTGTCGTGCGAGTGGATGCCCGCTTTTTCGGCGGAGCGACCCGGCGCGGGGCAAAAATCGCCGTGTGCGATGTTTGGGGCAACAAAGAATTGCTAACGGCATCACCGCAAGGAACGATTCCCGTGCGCCTGTCGCTTGGCGCGGGCGAGACGCGGGTGCTGTCGCTAAAAGTGACGAACACGAAAACGGTTGCAAGGAGCGTTAATAAATGAGTTACCGGGTTGCGTTGATAGGAGCGGGAACCATGGGCGGGGTTCACGCGGGACATTGGAAAACCATGCCGGGGGCGGAACTGGTTGCGGTAGTAGACCCGCGCACCGATGCAGCGGCGGCGCATGGCGCACCGTTCAGCGATTTTGACACCATGCTCGCGCAGGCGAAGCCCGATATTGTGGACGTTTGCACACCGACTCCGTTCCACCGCGAATATGTGGAAAAAGCGGCGGCGGCAGGCAAGGCGATTTTCGTCGAAAAGCCGTTCGCCCGCAGTCTATCGGACTGCGACGCGATGCTGGCGGCGGTGACACGGGCAGGCGTTCCGGCGATGTCGGGTCACGTTTTGCGCTACTTTCCCGAATACGCCGGGGCGAAACGCCTTGTGGATGCGGGCGCGGTCGGGACTCCGGTCGCCGCACGCACTGCTCGTATGGCGGGCTTGCCGGATCTTGGGGGACGCCCCAACTGGTACGCCGACCCCGCGCAGAGCGGCGGCGTGGTGCTGGACATGATCCTGCACGATTTCGATTGGCTCCGTTGGACGCTCGGCGAAGTCACGCGGGTGTATGGCAAGGGCTTGTTTCACCTAACAAAGCACACCGGCGTTCTGGATTACGCACTGGTGACGCTCCGGTTCGCGTCGGGAGCGGTCGCGCACGTCACGGGGTCATGGGCGCATCCGGGCGGCTTTCGCACCACACTCGAAATCGCGGGAAACGCGGGGCTGATCGAGCATGACTCGGCGCGAACCGCACCGCTCACCGCGTCGCTTCGCACCAAAGGCGGGGGCGGCGGGGTCGCCGTGCCGGAAAGCCCGATGGCGCAGGGGCAAGACCCGTATTATCAGGAAATCGCCGCATTCGTTCACGCCCTGCAGGCGGGCGAAACGCCTCCGGTGACGCTCGCGGATGCCCGCGCCGCCACCCGAATCGCGCTCGCCGCGCTCGAATCCATCGAAACCGGAAAGGTTGTCACGCTCTCATGATCAAAATCGGTATTTTATCGGTCGCGCACCCGCACGCGCAGTCCTACGCGCAAGCGGTGGTGGATAACCCCGACGCGACCTTCACCGGAATCTACGACGCCGACGCCAAGCGCGGGCAGGAAACAGCGGCGCGGTTTGGCACGGAATACTTCGCGTCGCCCGACGACCTCCTTGCCGGGGGCTTGGACGGCGTGATTGTCGCCAGCGAAAACGTCCACCACCGGCGACACGTCGAAGCGGCGGCGGGCGCGGGCGTTCGGGCGATTTTGTGCGAAAAGCCGCTCGCTACCACGGTTGCGGACGCGCAAGCGATGATAAACGCTTGCGCGGCGGCGAATGTTCGCCTTGCAACCGCGTTCCCGTGCCGCTACTCGCCCGCGTTTCGCAGGCTTCTGGAGCAGGTGCGCGGCGGTGCGATTGGCGAGGTGCTGGCGATTCGCGGCACGAACCGGGGCAAGTGTCCGTTTCACTGGTTCGTGGACAAAGCCTTGTCGGGCGGCGGAGCGGTGATAGACCACGCGGTTCATGTTGCCGACCTGAACCGCCTTCTCTTGGGGCGCGAAGCGACAAGCGTGTACGCCGAAATCGGGAGCGGCTTCCACGGTCAGGAATGGGACGACACCGGCTTTCTTTCGATTAACTACGGCGACGAGGTTTTCGCCACGCTCGATACGAGTTGGTCGCGCCCCAAAACCTACCCGACGTGGGGCGATGTGACCCTTCAGGTCGTGGGAACCGGCGGCGTTTTAGACGCCGACCTGTTCGCGCAAAACATCACGCACTACGACGACGCGGCGGGAACGGTCACGAACAGCCACTGGGGAAGCGGAACCGACGCCGCGCTTGTCGCCGACTTTTTGCGGCTCGCAGGCGGCGAAACCGCCCCCAACATAGCGACTGGCGAGGACGGTTTGCACGCACTCGCCGTCGCACTCGCCGCGTACCACTCGGCGAAGGCTGGGCAACCGGTCGCCGTACCAATGGATTAATATCAGGAAACTTATGCAACACAAAACTTTACTACGTATCGCTACCGCCGCCGCGCTGTCCGCGCTTGCCGCGTTTTCCTTTCCCGCGTGGGCGCAGAAAAGCGCGAAGCCAACGCCTACCGCTAAACCGGTCAAGCAAGGCATGGTGGTTCCCGCCTACTTCGGACCGGGCGAACTTTGGACAAAAATGGCAGATGCCACGTCGGACGCCAGCATCGTAGCGATCATGAACCCCGGTAGCGGACCCGGTAGCGCGGCGCGTCCCGATTATGTCACGCAAATCAAAGCGGCACAGGCGGCAGGCGTTTCGGTTATTGGCTACGTTCACACGAGTTACGGCAAACGCCCCATCGCCGAAGTGCAGGCGGAAATCAAGCAATACTATCAGTGGTACGCGGTCAACGGCATTTTCTTCGACGAGGTGGGAAACGACGACAAAACCCTCGCCTACTATGCAAAGTGTCAGCGCATCGTGCGGGCGACCGACCCGAAGGCCCTTGTGATCATCAACCCCGGTACGCCTGTTACCGAGGGCTATATGAAGGTCGCCGATATTGTCGTGACGTTCGAGAGCGGGTACGACGCCTACGTTAAGCGAGCCGCCGATCCGGTTTGGGTAAGCCGTTACCCGGCGAAACGGTTCTGGCATCTTATCTACGCCGCGCCCGACGAAAAGGCGTTGCAAAACGCCGTGCGTCTTAGCAAACAACGCAATGCCGGATGGCTATATGTCACGCCGGACACCCTCCCGAACCCGTGGGACACCCTGCCCGAAGGGGCGTACTGGACGGCGCACCTATCGGGTCTTGCCGCACCGAAACGATAAACGCATGAAAAAAAGTTTAACTGGCTATGCGTTTATCGCTCCGTGGCTCCTCGGCTTCGCGGCGTTCACGGTGTACCCGTTCGTGACCAGCATTTATTTGTCGTTCACGCGCTACAACATCGTGACGCCGCCGGTATGGATCGGTCTCGGCAACTACCGAACGTTACTCACGGGCGACCCGCTTTTCTGGAAATCGCTCGGCGTGACGTTCTCGTTCGCGTTTGCCGCCGTGCCGCTCGGCGTCATACTGGGCGTCGCCCTCGCGTTGCTACTCAACCTGAACCTGCGCGGTATGAGCGTCTACCGCACGATCTTTTTCCTGCCGAGCATCTTGCCCACGGTGGCGACATCGGTTGTGTTCCTGTGGCTATTCAACCCGGAAATCGGGCTGATTAACCGACTGCTTCGCGCCATCGGTGTTACCGGTCCCGAATGGCTACAAAGCCCGACTACGGCACTACCGAGCCTTGTTCTGCTATCGGTGTGGGCGGTCGGGGGAAGCATGGTGATCTATCTCGCGGGGCTAAAAGACGTTCCCGCGTACCTGTACGAAGCGGCGACGATTGACGGCGCGAACGCATTTCAGCGGTTCCGGCACGTGACGATACCCATGCTATCGCCGGTGATTTTCTTCAACGTGGTGATGGGGCTAATCGGCGTGTTTCAGTATTTCACCGAAGCGTACATTATGACGCAGGGCGGACCCGAAGACAGCACGCGCTTTTACGCGCTGTATCTGTTCGAGCGGGCATGGCGATATTTGGACATGGGCTACGCTTCCGCGATGGCATGGATACTGTTTTTGATCATCATGGTTTTCACCGGGATACTTTTCGGCACACAACGCCGCTGGGTGCATTATGAAGGATAGGGTAAACTATGACTAGACGAACAAGCGACGCAAGCAGGGGCAGAATCGGCGCGATAGCGATAGCGGTGCTGTTGCCGGTTGCCATAGGGCTACTACTTTCTTCGCGGGCGCGACTGATAACCGCCGCCAACCCGCCCCCGGTTGCCGCCGCGACAAAGCGAATCCCCGTGACCTACTGGCATATGTGGAGTGGGCAGTGGCAACCGGCGATGGACGAGGTGGTGGCGGACTTCAATGCGAGTCAGGATAAGTACGAGGTAATAGCCCTGCAAGTGCCTTACGCGCAAGCCGACGCGAAGTTTATGATGGCGGTTGCCGGGGGCGATCCGCCCGACGTGATGGCGCAGTGGACGCAGGCGATTAGCACATGGAGCGAGGGCGGGATTCTTCAGCCATTAGAAACGCGCATGACACCGGAGGAACGCCGGTTCTTTGAGCAAGAAACGTTTCCGGTGATTCACGAAAACGGCTGGCATAAAGGGCATTTATACGGATTGGTAATGAGCGTTGACCTGTATGCTTGCTACTACCGTCCCGACGATTTCCGAAAAGCGGGACTGGACCCCGACAAGTTTCCCGAAACGCTGGAAGAACTTACCGCTATCGGGCGCAAACTCGACCAAAAAGACGCAAGCGGGAGACTGACGCGCCTCGGCTTTCTGCCGCAAGGCTTCACCAACTACGCGCCGTCGTTCGGTGGCGGCTTCTACGACGCTACCACGGGAAAAACATCGCTCGACACCGACGCCAACCGCCGGGCGATGTCGTATTTGGTGGATACGAGCAAAGCCATCGGCATCGAAAAGGTGCGTCGGTTCAATTCCGGCTTAAAATCGCAGAACGGGGCGGCATGGCCGTTTATTGACGGCTCGTTCGCGGTCGCGTTGGACGGCGAATGGCGCGTTCTGCAACTCGCCAAGTACGCGCCCGACTTAGAATACCGTGTGGCTCCGCTTCCGCCGCCCGCCGGAGGCAAACGGCTGGCGAGTTTCTCGAACACCGGCTTTCTGACGATTCCGGCGGGCGCAAAACATTCCGAGGGCGCGTGGGCGTTTATCAAGTTTTGGTCGGGCCTCGACAACCCCGAACGCGCCGCGAAATACAGCACGTCGTTCGGGTGGCTCCCGTCGTCGCCGCGCATGGCAAACTCACCCGATTACCGGGCGTTTCTCAAAAAGTACCCGCAGTACGAAGCGTTCGTGACGCTCGCGGCAAGCCCAAACATCGTCACCACGCCGCCCGTGCCGTACCAGTTGTTTTTGCTGGATCGTCTTATCACGGTGGATGAGCTCGCCATGCGCGGGGCATTGACGCCAACACAGGCACTGGCGAAACTCACGAGCGATACCGAGCAAGAAAAAGGTCGGCGCAAAGGACTCGGCTATGAATAAAACCATTAAACGCGGGGGCGGTCGTCTGACGGGGCTATCGGTGTGGCAACTCGTCGCCGCCCACGCGGTATTGCTACTGCTGTGTTTGCCCGCGCTACTTCCGCTCGCGTGGATGGTGGCGACATCGCTCAAATCGGACACGCAAATCTTCGCCAAAACCACGACGCTTGCGAGCCTCTTGCCAAACCCGGTGCAGTGGGGCAACTATCCCGTCGCGGTGCGGGCGGTTCCGTTCGCGCTGTACTTACACAATACGTTGTTACTGTGCGCGTTCACCGTCACGGGAACGGTGATGTCGAGTGCGCTGGTTGCGTATGGCTTCGGTCGCTTGGAGTTCAAGGGAAAAGCGGTGCTGTTTCTGCTGATGCTTTCTACGATTGCCTTGCCCGCGCAGGTGACGATGGTTCCGATTTTCGCGCTGTTTCGCGCCCTCCACTGGTACGGAACGTACCTACCGCTAATCGTACCGTCGTTTTGCGGTGTGCCGTTTTATATCTTTTTGCTCACGCAGTTTTTCCGCAAACTGCCTGATGACATGGCGGAAGCGGCGCGTATTGACGGAGCAAGCGAATGGCAAATCTTCTGGAACATCATGCTTCCCCTGTCGCGTCCCGCCCTTGCGACGTGCGCCCTGTTTCAGTTTTTGGCGACGTGGAACGATTTCGTCGGCCCGCTGATCTACCTGAACGACCCGACGCGGTACACGCTCGCTTACGGTCTGCAACAATTACTGTCAACCCACGGCGGCGAATGGGCATCGCTGATGGCGGATTCGACGATTTTTATTCTGCCGATTATTGTGTTGTTTTTCTTCACGCAGAAGACATTTATCGGCGGTATTGCCACCACGGGCAGTAAAAACTAATACCAAACGTGCTTTTTGAAGCCTTGCAAACGGGAACCCATTGCTGACCGCACCGGTAATGGTCGAATCCAGACGAATTGGCACAAGCCATCGCATCGGTTATCGCAGCTCCGCGCCGCCGATAAAGCCGATAAGACCAGTAGAACTTTTTTGCTTGTTTTAGCGGCTCAATCGGGTTGCGGAAAAGCGTTCTCGATGCCGCGTTGGAGCAGTTCGGCGGCGACCGCACGCCCGTGCGTCGCCGCAACGTAGAACGCACACCGGGCGTTGCCGCCAAAGAGCGAGATTCGCGCCGAGTGGATATTGGTTCCGAGGGCGGTCAAACAGGCGCAAAGCCGGTAGACGATGCTGATTTCGTTCGGCGCGGCAAGGTCGAGAAGCGTCAGGTTTTGCCCCACGGTTTCATCGGTCATCAGCACCTTCACCCCGGCGCGTAGCGGCGCGGTTGCCGCGCTCTCGCGCCCGCGTTTCTTGAGCAGGTCGGACAAGGGCAGTTCGCCGCCGAGTACCTGCGTCAACGCTTCGGCGACATCGGCGCGTTTCAGGGGCGGCAGCGGCTTGTCATGATAGTTCACCGATAACGTATCCAGCACGATGCGTTCTCCGTTCGGTTCCGTGCGCGTGAACGCTTGCACCGAATACACGCGCACATCGAACGCGAGCAGAACGCCGGTGATTTTCGCCAGTAACCCCGGCGCAGGGTCGTCGAGGGCGACCACTATCAGGTCGGTGGTGTCGGCATCCGGGGCGGTCGTGTGCAAGTCCACCACGGGACGCCCGCCGGTTTCGAGGAGGCGCGTGACCATATGAACGTGCTTCGCCATCACCGGCAAGGGCGTCGCCAGAAGGTACGCGCTCGGCATCGTTTCGGAGTGCGCCCGTGCCGCTTCGCCGCGCTCCTCCTGTCCGGTTCCACGCTCCTCGCGGGGCAATGCCAGTTCGGCTTCGCGGGCGAGTTGGCGGCGCAGTCGGTCGCGCACGGCGCGGTCACGCTCCTCCTGCGAAGCGGCGGGGGCGACTGTCGCGCCGGGGTCGCTACGCCCTTCCAGATACTCGTATGCCCTGCCGAACAGTTCGCCGACCTGCCCGGCTTGAAGCGGTGTCCAAACGCCCGGTGCGACCGCGTTGGTGTCCGCCCACGTCAGCAGATACAGCATTTTTAGTCGCTCCAGAGTGCCGATGGAATCGGCGAATTGGCGCACGGTTTCCGGCAGGTTCAGATCGCGGAGACGTGCCACCTGCGCCATCAGAAGGTGCTGACGCACCAGCGCGGTCACGGTGTCGGTTTCGGCGTCCGACAAGCCCAGTCTACGGCAAATCGCCGGAGCCATTTCCGCCCCGGTGCGCTCATGCGGTGCCGGTGTTCCATCCTGCAGGGTGCGTGTCTGCTTGCCGATGTCGTGAAGTAGGGCGGCGATGTAGAGCGGGAGCGGCGAATCGAGCGATTGGAGCAGTTCGCGCAATGCGGCGGCTTCGGACGAAGCGGGCGGCACACTCGGCGCGTGATACCCGACCGACGCCGTTTCGCGGGGCTGGAGCGACACGATATTTTCCAGCACACGTAGTGTGTGTTCGCCGACCGTGAACCGGTGCGCCGGGTCGTGCGCGGGCGTGGTCATGCACGCCGCAAGTTCGGGCAGATACACGGCGAGCAAGCCGGTGCGGTGCATTCGGCGCACCGACGCCGCGATGTCGCCGCTTTGCGTGAGCATTTCGCGTACCGGTTCCGCGCCCGGTATCGCGCCGCCGTCCGGCTTGGTCGCGGCTCGCGCAATCGCTTCCTCGGTCGCGGGCGCAAGGACGAGGTTGTACGTTTGGCAGTATGCCACGGCGCGAACACCCCACGTGCTTTCGGCATCGAGTTTGTCGGGTTCGGATACCGTGACCTGCCGCCGCGCCACGGCAAGCCCCGGCGTCGGGAGCGGAATCGGCGATTCGAGACAGCGCGTGATAATTTTCTCGGACACCTGCGCGAGTCGCTCGGAACCGGCGTAATACCGATGCAGAAACGTTTCCAAGTCCGTCCCCATCGCGTTTGCCACCGCTTCCTGCCGCGCTCTGCCGAAGAAATCCTTGCGCTCCCCGGCGTTCGCGTGTAGCGAACAGCGCACCGAAAGCAGAAAATCGCGGTCTTCTAACAAGGCGGTTTGCTCGAACTCGGTGATGACTTTGCGCCGCGCCATGTCGCGCCACAATTCGCCCGACCCGATGCTCGCCGGATGCTTACCGAAGCGTACCCGCGCCATCCATGCGGCGGTTTGCAGGTCGCGCAAGCCCCCCGCACCCTCTTTCAGGTTCGGCTCGGACAGTAGTGGCGACGCGCCGAACTTTTCGCGCCGTCGCATCCATTCGGCGTGTTTGCGAAATAAAAAATCGGCGATTTGAAGGTGCGACAGAAGCGAGCGGTCAAACCGGGCAAATAAAACCGAATCACCGGCAACAAGGCGGGCGTCTAAAAGGGCGGTTTGCGTTTGATGGTCGTAGGGCAGAACGCCTTGGGGCGGAAGCGATTCCACATCGGGCAGGGTACGGTAGCCGTAGCCGACTTTGTATTTCGCGCCGCTTGCCCCCCCCGCCAAGGTGTCCATCACCATGTTGAACAAATGGCGTAGCACCAGCCCCGATGTCGAATCGTCGTCGCGGGCAGACAAAAACGACAGATCAAGGTCGGAATGCGGTGCGAGGGTTCGTTGCCCGTAGCCCCCGGTGGCGAGTATGGCAATACCGGTTTTCGCCGGTTGCTCCCCGCGCTCCCCGGCGAGCGACAAAAGGCGGCGTAGACAAGCGTCAATCAGTTCGGCGTGGCGGTGCATCCAGTCGCCGCCCGCGTTGCGGGTTGCAAAGTCGTGCCGGGCGATTTCGGAAAGTAGGGACTCGCGCTCTTGCCGCACCACGGCGGCAATCTCGCTTTCGGTAGAAAGCGCGGCAAACCGTTGGCGCAAAGAAACGCCGAGCGGTAGCGAAGACGGGGATGTAGGTCGGTCAGGCATAATAAAAAGGAACGCACTATTTTATCAGGAAAAGTTGCCGATAAAAGAAGGAAGAAGGGCGGCGCATGGCGAAACGAAACACACTCTTTATCGCGGGTAGCCGGGAACGCTTTTTCACCGTGGTAACGCTCGCTTCAAGGAAAAAACAAACACATGAAACAAAAACAATGGCTCGCGGTAGGGGGAACGGCGTTTATCGCCGTCGGTACGATTCTCGGAGCGTCCACGCGCACGGCGGACGCGCAAGCCGATCAGTATGAACGCTTTCTCGGCGGCGTCAAACTCAATAGCAAAGCGAGCAATGTTCTAAAAGCCTATGGCAACCCGAACGATGTGGTTATCGGCGATGTCGGTTTCCGCGAA
>JACMIU010000006.1 GCA_014380985.1 Armatimonadota bacterium
CCGATGCCACATCGGTTAGAATCATGCGGCTTTCGAGCGGCGCGTACAGTTCCAAAATGCGTAGCGCGACCACCTGATTCGGCGCACCGATAACGATACGGTCGGGGTTCATAGCGTCGTGAATCGCCGAGCCTTCGCGCAGAAACTCCGGGTTCGATACCACATCGAAATCCACGCGGCGGCGCAGGTTGTCTTGAATCGTGCGGCGCACAAAGTCGCCCGTCCCTACGGGAACGGTGGACTTGTTGACCACGACCGTATAGCGTTCGATGGATTCGGCGATTCCCTTTGCCGCACCTTCTATATATGTCATGTCGGTCGAGCCATCAGGGCGCGGCGGCGTGCCGACGCAGATGTAGACGACTTCGGATTTTTTAATCGCGGCGGGCAGGTCGGTGGTGAAGGTCAGGCGACCTTCGTCCACGTTGCGGGCAACCATTTCCTCAAGCCCCGGTTCATAAATCGGCATCACGCCCGCATGAAGCAGGGCGATTTTTTCCTCCATCTTGTCCACGCACACGACATCGTTTCCGAGGTCGGCGAAAATAACGCCGGTGACAAGCCCGACATAGCCGGTTCCAATAACACAAATGTTCATAATGGTTTTCCTTTATTTGTTGGTTTACTCAAAGAGTTGTGCGATTTCCTCGCGGGTAGCGGTTGCGACGCCGGTTTTTCGTACCACGGCTCCGCCCGCCGCGTTGCCGATACGCACCGATTCTACGACGCTTGCACCGGTGGCTAATGCGAGCGTCACCCCGGCAATCGTGGAATCGCCCGCCCCCGTGCCGTCGAAAACTTCGATGCGGTGCGGGGCAATATCGGTATACGTTCCGTCCGAAACAAACACCGTCAAGCCTTGCGACGAGCGCGTCACGAGCAGGTTCCTGAGGCTGAGATATTCGCGGAGGCGAATCCCGGCGTCGTGGAAAACGGCGTCGTCCGGCGACTCGAACAGGTGCGAGCGCAACGCTTCGTCGGCTTCGCTCCGGTTGAGTTGCGCGATGTCGGCGTCGGCGAAAAAGCGCACCGACGCCGGTTTCGGGTTTGCCGTGATAATGATGCTCGGCTTTTGTTTTCGCGCCGCTTCGGTCAGCGTTCGTACCGTGCTTTCGCTCAAAACGCCTTTGGTGTAGTCGGAAAACAGCAAAGCGTCGCAATCCGCGAGCTGCTCCGAAATCCGTTCGATAAGGCTTCGCGCCGCCGCTTCCGGTAGCGCAGTGCGCTTTTCGCGGTCAACGCGCACTACCTGTTGCGCCCCCTGCTGGGTTCCGGCGACCACGCGGGTTTTGCGCGTGGTCGGTCGGTCGGGCGATACGACCACTGCGCCGGTATCCATGCCGAGCGCGGCGAGACTTTCGCGGAGCGACTCCCCCGCCGCGTCCGCACCAATCGCGCCCGCTATCACGACTTCCGCGCCGAGCGTTCGCAGTTGGTTCGCCGCGTTCGCCGCGCCGCCGGGAACCGACGATTCGCTTTCGACATCCACGACAAGTACCGGGGCTTCGGGCGAAACACGGTGGACGTGTCCCCAGATATGTTCATCTACCATCAGATCGCCGACGACCAAGACACGCCGCCCGACGAACCGCGCCAGTATTTTTTCCGCTTCGCTTCTGTTCATTCCACCGTCACCGATTTCGCCAAGTTTCGCGGTTGGTCAATCTCGCAACCACGGGCGCGGGCGATCAAATACGCCAGCAGTTGAAGCGGCACGACCGACACCACCGGCGAAAACTCCGGGCGCACGACCGGGATACGTAGAACCTCATCGGCGGACGCATCCGCCCGCGTTTCGTTCTCCGGTACGACCGCAAGTACCGTGCCGCCCCGCGCCGCGACTTCCTTGATATTTGAGAGCATTTTGTCGAACAAGCGCGGTTCGGTTGAGAAGCACACGACCACCACACCGGGTTCGACTAACGCGAGCGGCCCGTGTTTCATTTCTCCGGCGGCGTAAGCCTCGGCGTGCAGGTATGATATTTCCTTCAGCTTTAGCGCGGCTTCGAGCGATACCGCGTAGTCGTAGCCCCGCCCTAAGTAGAAGAACACCGTGCGCGACGCGAGACGCTCGGCTAACTCCTCGACCAAAAGCGCACCGCCCAAAACCGATTCCACGGCGTCTGGGAGCGCGGTCAAGTCGCGTACATACGCCGTTAGTTCGTCCGCGCTTTGTCGTCCTTCGACAAAGGCAAAGTGAAGCGCGAGCAAGTTGAGCGCGACGATCTGCGTTACATAGGCTTTGGTGGACGCAACGCTGATCTCAGGTCCCGCCTGTGTGTAGACCACGGCGTCGGACTCGCGGGCGATGCTGGAACCGACGACGTTCACCACCGACACAATCGCCGCGCCGTGCCGCCGTGCTTCGCGCAGTGCCGCCAGCGTATCCGCCGTTTCTCCGCTTTGCGACACGACGAGGCAGAGCGTGTCCGTGCCGACCAATGGATCGCCGTAGCGGAACTCGGAAGCCACCGACACTTCGACCGGACGGCGCAAAAGATGCTCCCAGAACCGTTTTGCCACCATGCCCGCGTGGTACGCCGTGCCGCAAGCGACAATCTGCACCCGCGTAAACGCCGCCAGTTGCTCCCGCGTGAAACCGTCGAGTTCGGGTAGCACCACGGTTTCCTCCGGCGTGATTCGCCCGCGCAAGGTGTCCGCGATAGCGCGGGGTTGCTCGTAGATTTCTTTCAGCATGAAATGCGGAAAGCCGCCTTTTTCCGCCGTTTGCTCGTCCCATGTCACCGTGAATAGTTCGCGGTGCGCCCGTTCCCCGGCAAGCGTGGTCAGTGTCACGGACGCTTGGGTCACGCGCACAAAGTCGCCATCCTCCAGAACCACTACCTGCCGCGTGTACGGAAGAACTGCCGGAATGTCAGACGCTAAAAAGTTCTCGTTCTCGCCCAAACCGACTATCAGCGGCGACGCGGTTTTCGCCGCGTACAGCACATCGGGTTCGTGCGCCGACACCAGCACGATGCTGTACGCCCCCGTGACCCGTGCCAATGCGTCCCGGATGGCTTGCTCCATTACCTCGCCGCGCTTGTATTCACGCTCGATCAGATGCACCAGCGTTTCGGTGTCGGTTTCCGACGTGAAAACATAGCCTTCGCCCTGTAGTTCGGCACGAAGTTGTTGAAAGTTTTCGATGATGCCGTTGTGAATCAGCGCGATACGCCCGTCGCTCGAATAGTGCGGGTGCGCGTTCGGCGTTGTCGGACCGCCGTGCGTCGCCCAGCGGGTATGCCCGATAGCCGCGCCCTGCTTGTCCCAGTAATCGGACAGTTCGCCTTCCAAAACGGAAAGTTTGCCCGCCGCTTTGACAATCTCGATGTTTTTTCCGCCATGCGTCGCTACGGCAACGCCCGCCGAATCGTAGCCGCGATATTCGAGACGCCGGAGCATATCGATCACGGTTCGCACACCGGGGCGGTTTCCGATATAGCCAGTAATTCCACACATGAGATTGGGTTGGGTACACGCGGCAGTAATTTTACCGCCGCGCCTTTCGCGTATTAGAGTAGTTATGCGAGAATGGGGCGGCGATTTCCTGCCCGGTGCGAAAGTTCAAAGCGCAGTATATCCCCATTGTGACGGAATGAAACCTATCTAACGCACAAAACGACTATCAACGTGGCGCAAAAAAACGGGCAAGCCGTTTGGCTCGCCCGTTTTGGCTTATGCTTCGGTTGTCGTTTCCGGCAACGGATTCTTGCGTGGTCGTCCGCGCTTTCGCGGGATCTTCGGTTCCGGCGGGGGAAGCAGTGCGCGGGCTTCGGCAGCACGAATGCCGCGCATCTCGCCGCCCTTGCGTCCGATTTCCGCGTAGAACTCCGGTCCGCGAGATCGCTTCACGGTTTCGCCGCCCTTGCGTCCGATTTCTTGGTAGAACGCTTGACCGTATTTTTGCTTGACGATTTCGCCGCCTTTGCGTCCGGCTTCGCGGGCAAGTTCGGGATTCGAGGCGAAACCGCCTTGTTGGTCGTGCTTGTGCGAACCGCGGTGCGCGTCGGCGATGCGTTGCGCCCCTTCAGAGCCCTTCGCAGGACCCGGTTTATCATTTGCCATAATGGTATTCCTTCTATGTTGTTTTTGCCGTGCGCGAAAAAGTCCGTGCGCGGCATATGTTCTCTCCCTCAAACTCGCCCATCATGTTTTGTGGACGTTAAGACACGGCTTCAAGGCCGCTATCGAAAATGAGATCTTGCGGGTTAGTTCCGCCTTAGGCGGTTTCTGTTTTCTTGGTCGCGGCACGGGCTTTCGCCGTTTCGGCTTTCACGGCTTCGGATACTTCCGCCACTTTTTGTGCCGCAGTGTCTTTCGCCTGTGCGTAACCGGTGGCGACGTCTTCCTTCACCTTTTCGACCGATTCGCCGACTTGCGACGCCACGGCGGACGCGCTTTCTTTCACTTGCGACGCGATATGCGTGGTGCTTTCCTTGACCTGCGATGCGATCTGCGCGGTTTGATCCTTCGCTTTATCGTAGATTTCGGTCGCCGACTCCGCTAATTCTTCGCCCTTTTTCTTGATCGTTTCGCGGGTTTCGTCCCCGCTCTGCGGCGCGTACAAAAGCGCGAGTGCCGCGCCGAGTGCGCCGCCGACCAGCAAACCGATCACAAAATCCGTCTTGTTGTCATTAACCGCCATATACCTTAGCCCCTTGTTTCTGCGTTTCAACGGTCGGCGATTCGTCGCCGATTTCCGCCGCCTTAGCCACGGTCGCCTTCTCACGCCGTGTAAATGTTTCCCACGCCCGCGTCAAGCCCGACGCTACCGCGTTCGCCTGAATCAGCGGCGCGTTCACGGTTCGTTGCACCGTACCGCCAGTCTGCTCGACGCGCACCTGCACGTTGGTCGCAATCTCCTCGCTGGTGGTCAGAAGCGTTTCCGCCCGCTCTCCGACCGACCGCAATTTTTCGTCCGCCAACACCACCAGCGCGTCCGTTTTTGCGAATAACGGTTCGGCTTTCGTGGCGACTTCCTCTAATTTTTCCTGCAATTTTGTCAGCGCAACCGCGATTACCGCGAGCAGTCCGATAAGTGCCAGTGAACTGATCACGAACCAAACCACCAAAATTGTGCTTGCCAAACCGTTTAATTGCATCGTTATTTCCGCGCCAAACCACCAACCATTACGCTTCGTTTACCCGCCACAGAAGGGCGTTAAACAAAATCCGCGCCCTTTTCGCATTTGTCTTGCGAAAACGACGCGGCAATAATCGTTGCTATCAGTTATTTAATACGCTCTGTACGCTTAAAGGTTCCCGATATTTCCCTCACATAAAACATTCTGTTGCTATAAAGCGAGGCGGGTTCCGGCGGACAGTTGCAGGTCGGGCGCGAGATGCGCCGCGAAGCCGAAGTCGTTTTCGCCGAGCGATAGGTACAGGTTTTGGCGCGGCGTGATCTGTCGCCACAAGCCGAACGTGAACATACGCCGTTCGCGGTCTATGTAGTCGGAGCCGGTGCGATGCGGTGCGGGCGTGTTGTCCACCTGCGCCAAAAACGACGTGCGCCCATCCATCAGCCACTCAATCGCCGCCATGCTATGCACCGAGGTAGAGCGGCTTGCCAGCGCGTCAATATCTGTTTTACCGTGCCAGACGACGCTAAGGTTCCCGTGGAATGCGACGCGGCGGAACGGACGGGCGGACGCGGCGATTCCGAGTCCGGCGTCGGTTCCCCCTGAGCCAAGCAGGTTTTTCGCGCTTCCCGTGGGCAGTTTCAGCAAAGCGCGGGCGGTGAGTGTCACGCGGCGCGGGTCGGACGCACCAGTTTCGGCGTCGAACCCCGGCACTCCCCCAGTGAACGAGCGGCGATACTCGATAACGGCGTCGCCGAAGCCGGAAACGCTTTGCATACGGTTGGAGACGATTTGCCCGGTTTGTGCGTCGCGCAAATCAAAGCGCACCTGATCGTAGGCGAACGTGCCGCGCCCGCCGCCGTAGATATTGAACGCATTTGCCAACCGTCAATCAAGCCGTCGGTGATCCCGCCGTTCCGCCCTACATACGGGAGGCGCAGGGAAATATCGCTTCCACCGCCTAAGCCGCGCCGGTAATCGAGCGTGACGCGCTGGTCTTCAAAGTCGGCATAGTAGCCCGCTGAGGCGATGGTCAAAAAATTGTTGGGAATATCTATGTTGACATCGAGCGTGGCGCGGTTTCGCCCCAACGTCCCGGCTTGCACCGGAACCGGTAGCAGAAAGAGCGAGTTGACCGGTTCGTTGTTGCGAACCGGTAGCGGCCCGCGAAGGACGAGCGACGCCGAGCCTTTGTCCACGGTTTGTGCGAACACGGCGGGCGCGGTCAGCACGGCAAGACACACGGCGGCTAAGTAGCGCGTTGACAATGCAGGAAAAGTAAAAAACACAAACGGTAGTATAAGAGCATACAGGCAGGTTTGTCAACCGGTTTGACGTGCCTTTTCGCGCCGCGCCTTAATGATTTCCACCCGATTCCAGACGGCTTCGCGGGTCGCTTCGCCTCCTGCTTGCAAAACTTCGCGCCGCGCCTCGATAGCGACAGAAAGCATTTCGCGGTAGTCGCGGAATATCTGTATCTCGCCGTCGCCTTGATGCCAACCATGCTCGGCGTATTCGGCAAGATACAAGTAGTTGTTCCACCCGTCGCCGCATATGTCATGGATGCACTGTGCTTGCCAGCGAAGAATCGGGGGCGGGGCGCAATAGCAAATCAAACCACCGCACAGGGTCATCCTTTCTTTTTGCCAAACGTCGCCACGTTTGAAGGCAGTGTATCCTCCACTTGGCTCGCCAAACGCCGAACCTATAGGGTGTTCCTCTCCCAGCGCGGCGTCCAAGCCCCACGTTTGCAAGCGCACGGTCGCGGTCGGGGGCGGCAACCGCTTTAAAATTGCCTTGAGTTTGCGGAACGCTTGCCCATCAGGCGCGGTGATATTCGCCGGGCAAATCACCACCGGTAGCGACGGTTCGGCGTCGAACGGCGTCGGCTGGATATGTTCGCCATGAATCACAAAAAGCGTGTTTGGCTCGCGCTGGTACGACATTGCCCAGAAGATGCGGGCAAGCAGTTTCGCGCCGCCGCCATCGGAGATGATGTGCCACGTGTCGTGGAAAAAGTTCGTCGAGAACGCCGCTTGCGTACCGGGGCGCAGAGTGAGAATGCGCCACGGCTTGCCGTTCAGGGTCATCAGGCGCAGGTGGATCTTGAACCGGTCGCCGGTGCTGACACGGTTGCGCGTTCGGGATTGTTTGTGCTGGGTGTCGCTCATTGAAGCCATATCGCGCTGCGCCCCCGGTTTGCTAAGTCGTCGGTTCGGCGTGGTACGTTTCGCGCAACTCCTCTAAAAGTTCGCCGAGGCGGTTCTTTCCTGTGCCGTCCGTGCCGCAACCCCAATAATCATCGGTGCTGGTTTTTTCAATCAGCGTTTCGGTTCCGGTAGAAAGAAGCAGTTCGCGTAGTTCGGTATGTGCGTCGAACTTTGCGCGAAG
>JACMIU010000101.1 GCA_014380985.1 Armatimonadota bacterium
CACGATTGTTCCGGCGCCGCCAGCCGCCGCCGTGACGACAGAAGAAGTCTGCGCGGCCGAGCAGGCGCGGCGCGATACCGTTTCCCGGTCGCGGTGCTACGCCGAACTCGACTCCACCGAAACCTCCGACCAGAGCGAGACACTGACCGGTAGACTGCTACGCCGGTTGCCCTGCGAAGTTATTGTTGCACGACGGGCGAACACGAACGCTTCCGCACTACCGGGGGTGTTTTCGTCGTAGCCTCCATGAAATCCGCCCTTGCCAAACTGATTACCGGCGCACACCTAACCGAAGAAGAAGCCGAAAACGCGATGACCGCGCTCGCGGAAGGCGGCGTCCCGCCCGCGCAAATCGGCGCGTTCCTCGCCGCGCTTCGTGTCAAAGGCGAAACCGTGGGGGAAATCACCGGGTTTGCGCGGGCGTTGCGGCAAAAATCGGTGCTCGTGCAAACATCGCGCCGTCCGCTCCTCGACACCTGCGGCACGGGCGGCGATTCGGTGAAAACGTTTAATATCTCGACAACGGCGGCGTTTGTCGCGTCGGCTTGCGGCGTCGCGGTGGCAAAGCACGGCAATCGCGCCGTGACGAGCAAATGCGGTTCGGCGGATGTTTTGGAATCGCTCGGCGTTCGGCTTGTTGAGGATGCGGTCGCGGTCGGGCGGTGCATTGACCGAATTGGTATCGGGTTTTTGTTCGCCCGCGCCCATCATCCGGCGATGCGTCATGCCGCCTCGGTTCGCGCCGAACTCGGCTTTCGCACCGTGTTCAACGCGCTCGGTCCGCTGACGAACCCGGCGGGGGCGACACGGCAACTTCTCGGCGTCTACGACCCCGCGCTGTGTGAACCACTCGCCCGCGTTCTCGGCAACCTCGGCGCGGAGCGGGCGATGGTGGTGCATGGCGGCGACGGACGCGGCGGACTGGACGAAATCGCCACGTGGGGCGAAACGGTCGTCGCCGAATGGGACGGCGCGGCGGTGAACACGTACACGGTGACGCCGGAAATGCTCGGTGTTCCCGTATGCGACCCCGCCGACTTGCGAGCGGGATGCGATCCCGGTGAAAACGCGGCGATTTTGCGTGGTATCCTGTCCGGCGCGGACACCGGCGCACGGCGCGATATTGTCGCGGCGAACGCGGGCGCGGCACTCTACGTCGCGGGCGTTGCCGAGAGCGTGAGGGACGGGGTGCGAACCGCTTTGCAAGCCTTAGCGTCGGGCGCGGGACACGCGAAGTTAGAAGAATTAATAACGGAAACGAACCGATGAGCGAAACCGAAACGATTTTAGACCGCATCAACGCCACCAAACGCGAGGAGATTGCCGCGCTAAAGGCGACCTTTCGCGGCAGTGCCGGACAGCAACTTGCCGTGCAGTGCGCTGATTTGCCGCCGCCGCGAGGCTTCGCCCGTGCTATTTCCAGTCACACCGAAACCGCGCTAATTGCCGAGGTCAAACGCGCTTCGCCGTCAAAAGGCGTTATCCGTGAGGGGTTTGACCCCGTGGCAATCGCGCAAGCCTACGAGCGGGGCGGGGCGACCTGCCTTTCCGTGCTAACCGACGAAACGTATTTCGGCGGGCATTTGTCGTATCTCGCGGCGATTCGGGAAACGGTTTCTCTGCCGCTTCTTCGCAAGGATTTCGTTCTCGATCCGGTGCAAATCTATGAGGCGCGGCTTGCCGGAGCGGACGCGGTGCTACTGATTGCGGCGTCGCTTCCGTCGGCGGCACGGCTTGCCGAACTGCGTCATGTCGCGGAATCGGTCGGTATGGACGCGCTGGTTGAAGTTCACGACGAAGCCGAGCTCGCCCTTGCTGTAGAATCCGGCGCAACGCTGATTGGCGTCAACAACCGCGATTTGCACTCATTCGCCGTCTCGCTTGACGTGTCGGCGCGATTGATACCGCTCCTGCCCGTTGGCACAATCGCCGTGTCCGAATCGGGCATCTTTACGCCAAGCGACCTGCGAACCGTGGCGGGATACGGCGCACACGCCGTGCTGGTTGGCGAATCGCTGATGCGGCAAGCCGACGTAGAGTCTGCAACCCGCGCTCTGCTCAGTGGGTAAAGGTTTACGTTTCGCCGCTTACAGGGTATCGGTTAGACGATGGCGGCGCGGAGAAACCGCGCCGCGAAAACAGAACCGAAAGAACCTACTATGTTGCGATTGCTCGCCCCGTTTGCTTTACTGCCGCTTTTACTTGTCTTGACCCGCCCGGTTGCCGCGCAGTCGCCGGACGCGACCACGGTGGTGGGAAACAGTACCGTAGCGAAAGCCGAGATCGGCGTCACTGTGTCGTTTCAACTCGCCGCGAACCAGACCAGAGACCTGTCTATCGCGCTTCCCGCGGGCGGATACACCGTGCAAAGTGATATTCGCGCCACCGGCGGCAGGGGCGCGATTCAAATGCGTGCCGATCTGTTCAAGTCAGACGGCACGGTAGCGCAAAACTACATTCTGAGCGCAAACGAAACCCGTTCTATCGCCCGTGTCGCCAAACCGCTGACTGTCAAGGAGCCGATAAACGCCTACCTGCGAATCAAGAATGGTAACAAGCCCGCCGAATACCGCGTGACCATCTTCTCGAACGAGAAGCGATCTTTCGCGCCGTTTTCGTTTAGCAGTGGCAACGTCGAATCGTTCAGCCTGACCGATGATAACGGCAAAAGCGGCAAACTCGAAAAAACGGGCGACGACAACGCGAACATCGTTTACAAAGCCGAACTTCCGGCGGGCGAATACCGCGTGTATGTGCTACTCAAAAACGGTAGCGACAAAAACGAGAACATCACGGCGTCGCTTCTTTTGCTCGACCGATACGGAATCGCCGCGAAACCCGATTGGCGACTCGACATCGTTCAGTCGGGTTCCGAATCACGCAAAGAAAAAACGCTAACTTTAACCGAGCCGGGCGAAGTGTACTTCCTACTCACCAACGATAATTCAGTGGAATCGTATGAGTACACTATCGGGATTCAAAAGCCGGTACTTTAGCGGGCGCGAAGCCACACCGATAGAAAGTGCGACCGATTAGCGACCGGTGAAAACGCGCCGCGAGAAATATCGCGGCGCGTTTTTTTGCCCGAATGGGAACCGCGCCCGGCGTTTCGGCATACAAAAAGCATCAAACTATCGCGCCGCGCATTCGTCGCGTCGCGGAAAGCGCACCTATGTCAACCCTTTTTGAATCCTTAACCCTTGGCGATTTAACTTTGCCGAACCGCGTCATTATGGCTCCCCTGACCCGTTGCCGGGCGTCGGCTGGGCGCGTCCCGAACGATTTAATGCGCGAGTACTACACGCAGCGAGCGTCCGCCGGGCTGATTTTTAGCGAGGCGACTGCCATATCCGCGCAAGGCGTCGGCTATCCCGATACGCCGGGTATCTGGTCGGAGGACCAAACCGAAGGCTGGCGCAAAATCACGGATTCGGTTCACGCGGCGGGGGGGCGAATCGTCTGCCAGTTGTGGCACGTCGGGCGCATTTCGCACCCGTTTTACTTGAACGGTGATTTGCCGGTCTCGGCGTCGGATGTCGCGCCGCTCGGCTTGGTGCGTGTCCAAAACTACGAGCAAGCCGCCTATGTCGCGCCTCGCCCGCTGAAAACCGAAGAAATCGCCGGGGTTATCGAAACGTACCGAATCGGCGCGGAGAACGCGAAACGTGCCGGATTCGATGGCGTTGAAATACACGGCGCGAACGGCTATTTGCCCGACCAGTTTCTGCGCGACGGCACGAACCATCGCACCGACGAATACGGTGGCACGGTCGAGAATCGCGCCCGCTTCCTGCTCCAAGTGACCGACGCGGCAATTGGTGTTTGGGGCGCGGGGCGTGTCGGTGTGCATCTGTCGCCGCGCAACATGGACGGCTCCGGCGCGATAGATTCCGACCCGTCGGGAACGTTCGGATATGTCGCCGAAAAATTGGGCGAGCGCGGAATCGCCTATATTTTCTCCCGCGAAGCCTTTAGCGGCGAACGTATCACCGACCGGATGAAAAAGCGATTCGGCGGCGCGGTGATTGTGAACGAGGGCGTCACCGACGAGGACGCGATAATGGCGTTGTCGTCCGGCAATGCGGACGCGGTTTCGTGGGGCAAGGCGTTTATCGCCAACCCCGACCTGCCGCGCCGCATCGAAACCGGCGCACCGCGTAACGAGCCGAATGGGTCTACCTTCTACGGGGGCGGGGCGGAAGGC
>JACMIU010000102.1 GCA_014380985.1 Armatimonadota bacterium
ACCGGGCGGGATTTTAGACAACTACACCGCGATCATCTATGACCCGACCGGCGCGGTGATGCAAGCCAACCGCTACAACTATTCTAATTGGGACGATCCCGCGTTCGCCAAAGTCAAGCGAATGTTCGGCGGCGATCTTGTTTGGGCGGAACCATTCGGCGGCGGGTGGTATCGGTGCGGCTTTACGTAGCCCCGAATTGAACCGGAGCGTAGGCGGCAACCGCCATGCCAAAGTACGTGGGGGCTTCGTAGGACAACAGTTCGCCGCGCATCGGCGTATGTCCGAGTGCGCCCGCGAGTATCAGCGTTTGGTAGTAAGCGTCTACTTTCGCGTCTTCGAGGAACTCCGGGGGCCAGTGGAGCAGTTGCTCGAAATCGTCGCGCTCCAAAACGTCGCACATCGCCGCGTCGTGTGCTTGCGCGGCAGAGTCGTAGCCGTAAGGCCCGGCGGGGTCGTGCGCGTGCGCTTGGTCGCCCGACGCGATTAAGGCGACGCGCTTGCCGCTTTTTGTCGCGGCTTCGGCAATCGCCACGCCGACGCGCACGAGTGTTTCACGCGGCAGACTCGGCGACGGAGCCAGCACCACGATTTTCGCTCGCGGCGCGAACGGGTGCGCCACAAACCAGAGCGGAATGAGTGCGCCCCAATCGAGTGGTAGCACCGCGTCCGCGCCGTTCTTCTCGCCCGCCAATCGGTAGAACGGCAATTCGTGCGTCTCGCCCGCCGCGATAATTTGCCGCGCCAAATCCGTATCCACGCCGAACGCGGCTTTAATATAGCGACCGTCCGGCACATCTAACATTCCCGCCGCGTGTGCCGTCATCCCGACCGACACGCCTTCGGCGGGCATCAAGCCGTGCGGCGTCACGACGACCACGGTTTCCGGCTGTGTCGCCGCGCAACGGTCGCCGAGATTCCGCATCGCGGCGCGGGTTTGTGCCATCGTCGCCGGATCACCGGCGATTTGCGAAACAATATCGCCCCCGTGCGGGGCTATGGCGGCGAAGGTTAGCATGATGATTCTTCAAACTTCCCCCGCGGGAGATGCTGCCTACTCGTCCAGCATCCCGTCCGACAAGCCCATCGGCAGTATCGCCGGGCGCGGCGTGGTGCTGGTCATCTGGTAGTGGCTTCCGGTGTCCGAAGAATCGTGAAAGCCCCACATCGCCTCTAAAACGTGATACGCCAGTTCGCCGGAGGCACGGTGCGCCCGTCCCGAACGCACGGCATACGCGATGTCCGCCGCGCCGATACCGCGGTTGTTGCCCGCGTAGCCGTAGGCGAGCGGGACTTCCTTGAACTCGCCCGACTTCGCGGTTTTCAGCATGACCGTGCCGCCGAAGCCGTTCGGGTCGGGGACTTGCAACGTTCCCTCTGTGCCGAAAATCGTGATCGGGGAGCCGTGCGGCGCACCGTACACATCGAACGACGTGACAAGGGTTCCCACCACGCCGCTTTCAAAGTCCATCACGCCCGCGATATGCGTCGGAACATCCACCTCGATCACGGTTCCTTTGAGCGGTTCGGAAGTAATGACACGCTTATCGAAGGTTTTGCGCGTCGAACCGGTGATACGCCGAATGCCGCCGAGCATATTAACAAGTGCGGTCAGGTAATACGGGCCCATGTCGAACATCGGGCCGCCGCCCGACTTGTAGTAAAACTCCGGCGCGGGATGCCACGATTCATGCCCGCGTCCCATCATGAACGCTTGCGCGGCGACCGGCGTCCCTATCCAGCCTTCGTCAATTAACTTGCGGCACGTTTGATGCCCGCCGCCGAGGAATGTATCGGGGGCGCAACCGACGCGAAGCCCGCGCTCCGCCGCCATCGTCAGCAACTCGCGCCCTTGCTCGCGGGTGATACAAAGCGGCTTTTCGACGTGAACGTGCTTGCCGGATTCAATAACCGCCTTGCTGACCGCGTGATGCGCCGCCGGAATCGTCAGGTTGACCACGATCTCAATTTCGGGGTCGGCTAACAGTTCTTCGGGGGTGTAGGCTTTGGCGACGCCGTGTTGCTCGGCTTTCGCTCTGGCGCGGGACAAATCGAGGTCGGCGCAAGCGGCGATTTCGAGAATCGGGTAGGTTTTGGTCGCGCCGAAGTAGGCGTCCGATATATTGCCGCATCCGATGATGCCGAACTTGGTTGGGGTCATAAAGGTTTTGTTTTTCCTAAACGGTTGGAATCCTGCCGCATACGCAGTTGCTACGGCGCGGAAGTAGGTTTCGCAAAGCATCCCCCGGATTCCTGCCGGATGTCGGAAAGTTTCTCCCCGGCAACGCGCCCGGTCGGTTTCCATCAGTCAACGGTTTCCGTATCGGTATCGGTCGGTTCCAGCAAGCCGCTCAAGCCATCGAGGATTTGCCGAACCCGGCGCGGCGACAACTTGCCGATAGCGTCGGTCATTTCGCTTTTGTTGAACGTGTACAACTGCGACACGACGACAACGCTCTGCTCCGGCAGATTGCCTTCGCTTACCTCAAGCAAAATGTTGTTCGGGTCTTGGGCGCGTCGCAGATTGGTTGTCAAGGAAGCCACGATAATCGTTCGGAGGCGACCCGCGTTGAACCGGTCGTTTTGTAGCACGACAACCGGGCGAAGGAAACCGGGTTCAGAGTCGGTCGGTATGCCGAAATCAACCCAAAACAGGTCGCCTTGTTGAATCATTCGTCGCCGTCCTCCGCCTCGTATTCACGCAGGTTTCGCGCCATTCGCTGACGCATCGAAGCCATCATCGCTTTTTCCCCGGCGTCGGGATAGTCCGCGTAGGCGTCCTCAATGCATTCGGCTTCGGTTCGCGTGTCTACTGTTACGGGTGGCACGACGACATAAACGGTGGTCTGGTCTTTCAAGAAAACCCCGGCGGGAAGGCGAATCTGCCCCGCCTCGACAACGGCTTGATAGGTGATAACGCTCATGGGAAAAGTATACCGCACCGCTCGTGCGACGCGCCGCGAAAAAGGAGGCGCGAACGTGACCGCCTACATCGTGCGTGTGCCGGGTCTACGCCACGTCCAAGAGAATCAGTGCGTCACCGGGCTGCACCAACGCTTTGTTCAACGCCGGAATCGAGCGCACGATGCCAGCGACCTCGGACTTGATTTCGCTAAACACCTTCATCGCCTCAATCAAGCCGACTACCTGCCCGACCTCGACCGAATCGCCTACCTCGACTAATGGCGGGTCGCCCGGTGATGCCGTGCGGTAGAACACGCCCATAATCGGGGCTTCGATGCGCACTCCCGGCGTATCGGCGACTTCGGGCAGGAGCGATTCGTCGTTAGCAAGGTCGGGCGCGGCTTCCGCGTTTGCCATGGCGGGCGAAGCGGCAACCGCCACGGTGGTTTGGACGCGCCCCGCGAAAAACTCCGCCGTGCGAAGCGTGACGCGCACGTCGCCGTTTTCGTAGCGCAGTTCGGTCAGGTCGTGTTTTTCGAGAAGCGCGGACAGGCGTCGCACGTCATCGGGAGTAATCGGGGAAAGAGGGTCGGTAGTCACGGGAAAAATCTTCTACGCCGCGACGCAAACGGGCGCGGCGATAGGCTAACGCATGGTAGCATTCCGCGTCCGTTTCGTCAACGTCCCGCCTATTGTTTAATCGGTGCGCTGACAATGCTGAAGGTCGGGTTGTTTTGAGCGACGACGGCTCCGCCGCGCAAGGTATCGTGGCTAATGCGACGTCCGGCGTTGGCGAGTTGCGAACCGAGACGGATGTAGCCGTCGTTGTTTTCGCGTTCGCCCACGGTCATTCCGGCTACAGTGGTGGCGGGGCTGACGGTCGGCTCTTTCACGACGGGTTTTTCGACGGCGGCGACCACGGAAGCGGGTTTCACGGGCGCGATTTGCGGCGCGGTCGGTAGCGTCTCCGGCGCGGGCGCGGTTGTTTCGGCAACCACGGGCGCAGACTTGCTGGCGACTACGGCGGGCTGGACGCGCACCGGTTTAGGCGTGGCAATAGCGACTTGCGGGGCGGTTTTCTTGAGCGCGACCGGGGCGACGACTGCCGGTTTCGGCGCGGATTTAGCCACCGAAACGGCGGCAACAACGGTTTGCGGCGCGGGAGCCACCGGTTTCGCGGTAGCGACGACCGACTTAGCAACGACGACGGGCTTAGCCACGGGCTTCGCGGCGACAACCACGGAGGCGGGCTTCACGGTTTCCACCGACTTCGCTTTTTCGGCGACCGGTTTCACCGTAGCAACCACCGTCTCCGGTTTTGCTTCCGGTAGGGCGACCGGGTTTTGTGCCATCATCGCACCTTGACGCGGCAAGGCGAAGAAGGCGATTCCGGCAACCGCCGCGACACCGACCGCGACGCGCACCGGCACGGGGTTCAAAAACGCGAACGCCGCCACGAATCGCTGGGCGAACGTCGGCTTGCGGTATGTTGCCGCCGCGATTCGGGCGGAAAGCGACGCCGGGGGGTAGGCGGTCGGCAGTTGACCCCACGCCGATTTCGCCGCTTTGGCGAACGCCCATTCGCTCGCGCAGGCGGGGCAGTTTCCGATATGCGCCGTCACGAAAGCGCGTTCGGCACTCGTTGCGCGACCGTCGCGCACCGACTCCATATCGAGGCGCACGGCGGCGCAGACGGCGGAAGTGTTGCTGTTTTCTTCGGATGACATAACGACGAATCAAACTCCTGATCAAACTTCTGGCGGCGCGAACATTTGCGGGTACTATACACGTATAGAATCTATAATCGGTTTGCTGCGTATTTTCTATACGGCAAACCCGCGCCCGTTCGTTCTCCGTTGGAGGGGATGCCGGGCGGGAAAGTTTCACAAAATTACGCGGTCACGGCGGGGTCGTAAATCCTCGTACAGGCGCAGACGGTATCTACCCATGAGTAATGAAAACGAACCCAAAGGCAGACTTGGCGACTTCAAGTTCAACACGGTCGGGCGCGAAGACGTGGCGGCGGAAGTTCTCCGCCCGCACGTTGACCCGGCAATCAAAACGCGCAATTTGATTCTCTCGCTGGTCGCGGTGGCAACGCTTGCCGGGATTCTGTATTATTCTTTCCAAAAAGAAGGCAAGAAGATTTTCGCCCCGCCCGCCGTCAATAAGCCGTTCGAGCGTCCCGAAATCAACGTGAACTAAAGGCGGCACGAACGTATGGCAACGGCAAGCGCGGGACGAACTATCTGCGGCAACTGCGGGGCGAACAACTTCGAGACGCAAGCGGCGTGCTGGAAATGCGGCAAAACGCTGGCTGGGACGGGCATCGCGCTGTCCGCCGCGCCTCGCCTCGCCGATAGCGTCGCCGTGGTCGCCGCGCCCGCTACCGTTGACCCGGCGGTCGCGCAGTGGACGGCGATACTCGGAGGGCTACTCGTTCCCATCGTGATGCTTCCGGTCGGGCTGGCGTTCCTGATGTGGGACGACCGGCGCAAGGTCGAAGTCGGGCGCACCGCGACCATCGCGTCGCTGGTTGGCACGTTGTTCCACGCGATTTTTACCTACTTTGCGGTCGCGGGGGTGGTCGGCATGGCAATGAAAATGCTTCCCGGCGCGGTGGATAAAGCAAAGGCGGGGCAGTCGGAGCCCGCACCCGACTTCAACGAGGATGTCAAACCGCTGGAGTTGCCCGGCATCCCGCCGATGGCTCCCGCGAAATGACAACAAAATGCGCGACCGGGGAACGATTGCCGCTATCGCTACGGCTACCGCGCCCGCCGGGGTGGGCGTGGTGCGCGTGTCCGGCGCGGACGCGATTAACTTTGCTGCGACGGTTTTGCGAACCGTGACGCCCCTTGCCGCGCAACCCTCCGCAACGCTTCGCCGCATGGAAGTTACCGAACCCCAAACCGGCGAAGTGATTGACGACGGTCTGGTCGCCGTCTTTCGTGCGCCGAACTCGTTCACCGGCGAAAATGTGGTGGAACTACAAGGGCATGGCGGCTCGGTGACGTTGGGGCGCGTCTTGGCGGCGGTGCTTTCGGCGGGGGCGCGGCTGGCGCGACCCGGCGAGTTTAGCGAACGCGCCTTTGTCGCCGGAAAGTTAGACTTAGCGCAAGCCGAAGCCGTGGCAAGCCTAATTGAGGCGCAAACCGTGACCGCGCAACGGGCGGCGCGGCGGCAACTGTCGGGCGCGGTGTCGCTCGCCGTCGGCGAGGCGACAACAGCCATCGGCGACGCTTTAGCGCGAATCGAGGCGAGCATTGATTTTCCCGAAGATGTCGGCGAACTGCTCACAGACGTTGTGGCGACGCAGATTGTTTTCGACGCCCTGACCCGTGCGCGAACGATTGCCGCGAATCTTCTTGCTACCGCTACCTATGGCAAACGGCTCACCGAAGGGATAACGCTGGTGCTTGCCGGTCGCCCGAATGTCGGCAAATCGTCGCTCCTGAACGCGCTATCGGGCTACGAACGCGCTATCGTCTCGCCGATAGCCGGAACTACCCGCGATATTGTCGAGGAAGCCCTGCAAATCGGCGGCATTCCGATACGCGCTCTGGACACGGCGGGGATTCGGGAAACCGGCGATGCCGTGGAACAAATCGGCGTGGCGCGGGCTCGGGGCGCGGTCGAGACGGCGGATGTCGTGGTCGCGGTGATAGACGGCGCGGAAGGCGTCACGCCGGAGGACGCGGCATTTCTGCGCTCCCTCGTCGGTCGCGCCGTCGTTGTCGCGGTGAACAAGTCGGACGCGGCGAATGTAGAACACGCGGTACGCGAGGCGGCGACGCTTCTGCCAAACGCCCCGGTAGTCGCGGTCGCCGCCCGCACCGGTCATGGACTGCCCGCCCTGTCGGACGCGATTCTGTCCCTGCTCGGCGCGAACAATGTAGACACCAACGCCGCCTTAATCACCTCGGCGCGGCACACCGACGCCCTGCGCCGCGCCGCGAACGCATTGGACGCCGCCCTTCAAACACTCACCGACGGTCTGCCCGCCGAACTAATCGCGGTAGACGCCCACGCCGCGATTGCCTGCTTCGGTGAAATCACCGGTCAGACGGCGCGGGAAGAGATTATCGCGGGCATCTTCTCGCGCTTTTGTATCGGGAAGTAAAGTGGGGATACTGAAGTGTTCCGGTGGAACACTTCAGTGTCCGTCTTGGCGCAACGGCCTTAAAACAGCGTCTTCGGCGGCTCTTTTCGTGCCTCGATCACCTTCAGCCGTGCCAACTCCATGTCGGCGACCAGCGCGGCGCGGGCGGCGTCGAACGCCTCTCCTTGCAAGCGCAGAATGTAGGCAGGATGCCAACTCGCAATCGCGTAGGGAGCGTACTTCGAGTCGTGGAACGTGCCGCGTTCTTGCGTCATTTTGAAGCCCTTGTGAATCACCGCCGAGGAAGCGGGTGCGCCCAGCGCGAGAATCACCAGCGGTTGAATGGCTTCCAGCGTCGGCACGAGCCAGTTCGTGATACAGGCGGTCGCCTCTTCCGTGGTCGGCGGGCGGTTTTGGAGTCGTCCGGCTTCCATCTTTGTCGGGCGACAGCGCACGACGTTGGTGATAAAAACGTGCTTGCGGAGCATCTTGCATTCGCGTAGCACCTCGTCTAAGAGGATTCCCGCCCGCCCGACGAACGGTTCGCCGGTGCGGTCTTCGTTCTCGCCCGGTCCTTCGCCAATAATCACGAGGGGGGCGTTCGGGTTGCCGGTTCCGAACACGACTTTGGTTCGCCCGTTCGCCAAATCGCAACGGGTGCAGTCGGAAGCGTCGGCGCGGAGCAGTTCGATTCGCGTAGCCTTATCAGGTTCTTCGTTCATGGTATGCGTTATACCCGATACGCCCCGCCCTGTAAAACCGACGCGTCCACCGGGTATAAAAGAGCCATGAGCGAACCATCCCCCGTGAAAACCCTTGCCGAAAAGCGCGAACTGCTGACGTATTATCGTGGCGAGATTTCCCGCGAATGGACGCTACTCACGGCGCGGGTGGGGACGCTGATTACGTCGCAGTCGTTTCTGGTCACGGCGTACACCATCTCGCTTGGCAACACCAACCCGGTTCTTGGCAAACGCTTCACGCTCCTGTATCCACTTCTGCTCGCGGCGGCGGGGCTAAGCGTGACGTTTTATGCGTACCCGGCGATTTCGGGCGCGGCGCAAATCATCCGGTTGTGGCACAAAAAGCAGGGGCAACTATTTCTGCTCGATCCGGGCGTCGCCGAAGCAGACCCGGAGGCGATGCTTCCCGACCCGGCGATGGTGGCGTACCGCGACGACCGCCCTTTGGTGGTATCGAAGCGCACCGGCAAAGTCCCGCTCGACCCGATTCAGGCACAAAGCCTGCGCTTTTCGGTGGTGATACCGGTGCTGTTCGCGGTAACGTGGCTCGCTTTAGTGGCACTGACGCTGACGTTACACCTGCGCTACGGCTTGAAGTAGTGGTATAGAACGGCGAAATCAAAGCCCGCCGACACGAGCCAGTGCAAGAGAAAGCACGGCAGAAACGACTTGAAGCGCACGGCGATAATTGCCATCAGAATCGCGCCGGGGAATGACGACAGGGTTTCGGGAAGCGGTTTGCCGATGTGCAAAGCCATGAACAGCAGGGCGTGTAGCCCGATTGCCGCCCAGAGCGGCATGATTTTCTGCAAGCCCGTGAGCAGGAAGCCACGAAAGAAAAACTCCCAACCGAACATATAAAAGCCCATCACGATCTGGTGAAACAGCAAGCCCATCGGGTCAATCGTGCCGCCGGTGAAGCCGCCCTGCCCGTTTCGGAAAATGCCGATAATCGCCCCGGATTGACTCATCCAGCGCAGGTAGTAGGCTTGCGGGTCGGGGTACGCGGCGAAGTAGTAGATTACCGGCGAAAACAGCGTGAGGCAGACGAACGCCGCTACGGTTCCTTTGCCCAAATCGCCTAAGCCAAAGCCGAGCGATTCGGGCGAACGGCGCAAACCGTACATTCCGAGCAGGAGCGGAACCCATAGCACGAACGCTGTGTTAATCAGGTTGTACTCGTGGAAGCCCATCCGCCGCGCCGAGTGGTTGATGTAGTATAAAAAGCCGCAGATAAACAGCCCGGCTATCAGCGTCACCCAGCCGGTCGTGACATCGCCGACGCCGCCACTTGGCACGTCGCTTTGACTTGCCGCGCCGATTTTGTAGGTCGGTTTCGGGGGTTTACGCGCCACGCTTCGCCTCCTTTTGCCATTCGCGGAACAGGCGGGCGCGGATTTGCGCCACGGCGGGACGAAGGCGGGCAATATCGAGCATGGTATAGGTTCCGGTTTCGTACAACACGCGCCCGTCCACGAACGTCAGTGCCACGTCGGACGCACGGGCGGCGTAGACAAGGGCGGCAACCGGGTTATCGTCGGCGGTCGGTGTCAGGTGCAAACCGTCTAATCGGACAACGCAAAGGTCGGCACGTTTCCCATGTCTTAGCGAACCGATTTGCGCGTCCAAGCCGAGAGCCTTTGCGCCGCCTAGGGTCGCCATATACAAAGCGTCGCGGGCGGTCAGGGCGTCCGGGTTTTGCTCACGGGCGCGGGCGGTAAAAACGGCGGAGCGCATTTCCTCGAACATATCGGCGGAGTTGTTGGACGCCACCGAATCGGTTCCAAGCCCGACCGTGACGCCCGCTTTCAGCAAGGCTTTGACCGGCGCGAATCCCGCGCCGAGTTTGCCGTTTGATTTCGGGCAGTGCGCCACGGCGACATTTTTTGACGCTAACAGTTCGGCGTCCGTTTTATCTGCGTGGACGACGTGAACCGCGAGCGTCGGCGCGTCGAACGCGCCCGTGTCCGACACGTAGCGCACCGGCGACACGCCCGGCGTTGTCCAGTCAATCCCTCGTGCCGCGTACATTTCGGCGAATGCCCCCGTGCCGCGTTCAATCAGCGCGACTTCTGCGGGCGATTCGCCGACATGAACGCATTGCCGGTAGCCCTTGCTGTTGGCGTATGCCGCGAGTTCCCCGAAAAGCGGCGCGGAAACGGTGTACGGTGCGTGCGGGGAAACGCCGACCGAGAGGCGTTCTTCGGCGTGATGCCGCTCTATCTGCTCCTCCATGTCGGCGATTTTGCGCTTCAGCGCGGCGAGGATGTTTTCTATCGGCGGTTCGCGGTCAATGCCGAACACTTCGCGGAACACGATGCCGCGTTGCCCCGACACCAGAAGCGCGGACAGCGACGCGCCCGCGTCGCAAGCGTCGGCAACCGTGGTGATTCCGCCCGCCAGCATTTCCGCCGCGCCGAACGTCGCTGAGGCGACCCAGTCATCAAACGACAACCGGGTTTTGAGCGTGGTCAGGGTGCGTATCCACGTGAAGAACGCGACATCCTCCAGAAGCCCGCGCATCACGGTGTATTCAAGGTGCGCGTGAACATTAACGAAGCCGGGCATCAGTGCCGACAAGCCGAAGTCAATGTGCGACGCATTGGTCGGCGTGAGTTGCTTGCCGACCTGTGTGATTCGCCCGTCCTCAATCACGACCTCGCCGTTTTCAATCGGCGGCGATTCGATGGGCAGCACCCATTTCGCACGCAGTCGCACCGCGCCTTCCGAATGTCGGACGCGATCCGCTACGGACATATGTTTGCGATTTCTGACGTGCCGGTACTGTCAATCGAAACGCCCCAGTTGTTGTCAAACTTGTCGTAGGGGATGTTTTTCGCGTGACCATCCAAGAATAGCGAAATGTAGCGGCGTCCCGTCCCGGCGATGTTGATGGGCGAACCGTGCCACGACCCGTTGCCGTCAAACACGAACTGAATCCGCGACGCCCCGACCTTGTTACCTTCGATGTCGGTTCCTGAAACCGAATCCACGTTGACCTGCCGGAACGCCAGTTCGGTGCGAATCAGATACGACGCGCCGTATTTCTCAAACATGGTCGGGCGGGCGTCCATCGGGCAACCGACCCCGCCGCAATCGTTGTGGTCTAAGCGGTCGAAACCGGTGTCGCCGGGACACATCCAGATATTGTCCGACTTCGAGTAGCCGTCGAGCGTTCCCTTGGTTTTCGGCGAAATGTTCGACCCGCCCGACGATTTCACGGGATCGTTCGGGTGCAGGAACGGAATCTCGTTCGGTGCGCCGGGAACCATATATGCCGCGCACGGTTGCCCGCCCCAGATAATCGGCACGTAGGCGTCGGACGAGTCTTTGCCGAGCGGGACAATACCGTCGTAGTCTTGGCTATACATCTGCACCGCCAGCCCGATTTGCCGCAGGTTCGACACGCAAACGGTGGAACGCGCTTTGCCACGGGCGGCGGCGAACACGGGAAAAATAATCGCCGCGAGTAGGGCGATAATAGCGATAACGGTGAGTAACTCGACGAGCGTAAAACCGCGTTGGAAGCGTCGCATAGGTTTTGAGTTCCGATTTCTGTTAGGGCGAATGATGTGCTTTTGCGCCGATTATCCTAATAACGTTTCCGGGGCGGTAAAGGTTTCGCCGAACTGCTCCGCGAGCGTTTGTAGTGTGATTTTACCACCCGCGATATTCAAGCCTTTGAGCAGTGCCGGGTCGTCCGCGAGTGCCTGTTTCCAGCCCTTGCCGGATAAAGCGCGGACATACGGTAAAGTCGCGTTCGTGAGCGCGAAAGTTGACGTGAACGGAACCGCGCCGGGCATATTGGCGACGCCGTAGTGCAGAACGCCGTCCACGAAAAATGTCGGGTTCTGGTGCGTCGTGGGGCGCGTGGTTTCGACACAACCGCCCTGATCCACGGCGACATCCACAATCACCGCGCCTTTTTTCATCTGCGACACGACCGAGCGCGGCACTAAATGCGGGGCTTTCGCGCCCGCGAGTAGCACCGCGCCAATCAGTAGGTCGGCTTCCAACGCTTTTTCCCGAATCGCGGCGCGGGTCGAATGGAGCGTGACCACGTTCGCGGGCATCACGTCGTCAAGGTAGCGGAGGCGGGCGAGGGACACGTCGAAAATCGTTACCTGTGCGCCCATGCCCGCCGCGATTTTCGCCGCTTCGGTTCCGACCATGCCGCCGCCGATAATCACGACGTTCGCCGGGGCGACACCGGGAACCCCGCCGAGCAGGATACCGCGCCCGCCCATCGCCCGCTCCAGATATTTCGCGCCTTCCTGAACTGCCATGCGCCCGGCGACTTCCGACATCGGCGCGAGAAGCGGCAGGGATCGGTCGGGCAGTTCCACGGTTTCATAGGCGATGCAGATTGCGCCGGAATCCATGCACGCTTTCGTCAGCGGCGCGGACGCGGCAAAGTGGAAATACGTAAACAGGATTTGACCGGGGCGAAGCAGGGCATACTCGGCTTCGAGCGGCTCCTTGACCTTCACAATCATTTCGGCGCGGGCATACACTTCCTGCGCCGACGTTGCGATAACCGCGCCCGCCTCACGGTACACGGCGTCGGCGATACCGATTCCGCCCCCGGCGTCGGTCTCCACGAGCAACGTGTGACCGGCAATCGCCAATGCTTCCACTCCGGCAGGGACTAACCCGACGCGGTTTTCATCGTCCTTTATCTCGCGGGGAACTCCGATAATCATGCCGACCATTTTACCACGGTTCCACAAAAGGATTAACAACCGAACAATCGGGGCATAACCAGAGCGGGTTGCTCGAACCGTTCATGATGGCGGCGGCAAAAGAGAAGTAGCGGCGACAATCGGTAGCCCGTTTGTGAGCACAAACACGCCGCGGAAAACGACACGAGGATAACTAAATGGATACGTTAAACACACCGGCGGAAATCGCCGAACTTAAGAAGTTGCGTCAGCAAAACAGTTGGTGGCGCATCGGAGCCACCGCGCTCACCGTGCTTTGGATCGGCGGATGCTTTATCAGCGTCAACAATTCGGTGCAAGGGCTTTTCAATCCCGGCGCACGTCAGCAACAGTTTGTCAACACATTGCAGGGCAACATTCAGCGCGACATTGTGCCGCAAGTCGAAGGTATCGCCAAGCAAACATTCACCGAAGCACAGCCACAGGTGCAAGCGTCGCTTCTCAAACTCAATGACCGCGTGCCGGAACTGACGCAGGCGTCGTTCACAGAACTCGAAACATTACAAACGTCGCTTCCCGCCAAAGGCAAAACGATTTTAGACAAGACGTATGGCGAAATGCTTAGTGGCAAAGAAGCGAAAATCAAGGAAATGTTCCCGGAAGCGACCGAGGAGAATATCAAAACGCTGACCACGAACATGACGAATATCGCGGAGGAAAAAGCGGTCACGGTCAATGACAAACTGTTCGCCAAGCACCAAGACTCGCTGATGGGCATCATGGAAAGCATGGACACGATTCGCACCACCGAACCCAAAGGCGCGTCGGCGGAAGGCGAAAACTGGGAGCTCGCGCTTGCCGTGATGGATGTTGTCCGCGACGATATGAAGGATCTCGCCGCGATGGCAAGCGACAACGACGCGAAGCAAACGAAAACCACGGCGTCCGCGTCCCTTTCGGGACCGAAAACCGCCAACCAATCCACCAAAAAGACGGGCGCACAATAGGAGAAACTCATGGAAACACCAGAAAACAAAGACAATGTGCGCGTTTATGAAGCCGCACCGGTTGCAGGATCAGCCCCGGTAGTGGTAGCCACCACGCCCGGCGACAGCATGGTTGCCGAAAACTTCGTTCACAGCGAACTGGACGCCGAGCGCAAATCGCTCCGCATCACGCAAATCGTGTCGAGTGTCGCCGCGTTAGCGATTATCGCCTACACCGGCTATATCGCCGGTACGCTCAACAACACGTTGCAACCGACGGTTGCCGCGAACACCGCGACTGGCTTAATCGCCACGCAGGTAGACGCGACCGCGCCGCAATTCGCCGCGCAAATCAAGGAGCAGATTCCGCAACTGATCGAGAAAGCACCCGATTACGCCATTGAGCAGTTGCCGAGATACCGCGTCGCGCTCGAAGACCAGATAGAAACCGACATGACGAAGTATTTCACCGAGTCGTCGGTGACGCTCAGCGAGTCGTTCGACGAACTGCTTGCCGCGAACAAGGACAACATCTCACTGATGCTCAAAGACGGGCAAGACCCGCAAGCGACCAAAGCGGTCGGGGACGCCATCGAAGCCGAAATGCTCGATTACGTCAAAACCGTATCGCTGAACGGCGAGACGCTCTCCACCAAACTCGATGAAGCGAACACGTCCTTGAACGCGGTGGAAACGCGCATGGAGAAACTGGCGAAAAACGCGAACCTGACGCCGCAGGAGAAAAAGGCACGTCGTGCTATCGGTATCCTGACGCGCACGATTGAAACCGCGAAGACCGAAGCGGACGGCAAAACCATCTAACCAAAATTAGGGTAACGGTGTATTTGATTAACATCTGCTCACTCCGTTGCCCGAACTTTGAATCGGTGAGTGTAACCGCTGGGGGAAGATTGGAACGGTTGATGTCGGAGGAGTTTATGAACGAGTTCAATGGAACCATACTTTCTGTTGGAGCCGCCGGGCATTTTGCCGGGCTTGTCGTACCGGAACTCGCTAAGCGCGGTGTGACCGTTCGCGCCCTGATTCGTGACGTGGAGCAGACAGATGCGGTGCTGCAAAAAGGAGCGACGGAGGTGGCTATCGGTGACTTAAGCGACCGCGCAAGCATAGACGCCGCACTCAACGGAGTGGATTCGGTTTTCTACATCGCGCCTGTTTCGATCTCAAACGAAGCCGAAATCGGCGTGGCAATGGTGGCGGCGGCAAAACAGGCGGGGGTACGCCGCTTCGTTTTTTCGTCTCTTATCCACCCCGCACTTAGTGCGTTGCCCAATCATATAGCGAAAGCACCCGTAGAGGAGGCGATACTTGCTTCCGACATGGAGTTCGTTCTGTTGCATCCGTCGATGTTTTTCCAAAATATCGCGGAAGGTTGGCAGGAAACGATCAAGACTGGCGTTTACACGGAGCCGTGGTCGTCCGACTCACGTTTCAGTCGGGTGGACTACCGCGATGTCGCCGAAGTCGCAGCGATTGCCCTCACCGAAAACCGTCTGACGTGGGGAACGTTCGAGTTGTGTGCCGAAGGACATCTGAGCCGTAAGGAGATGGCACGTCTGATGAGCGAGGTACTGGGTACAAACATCGAACCGGGAACCGTCGCACCGAAAAAGCTCGCTCCTTCTTCCGAAAACAGCGAGGAGGCGAGGGAGATGGCGTCCCTGCAACCGATGATAGACTGGTATGACAAACACGGTCTGGTCGGCAACGCGCTGATTCTACGGGCAATCTTGGGGCGCGAACCGCGTACACTACGTGACTACCTTGCCGAACTTGCGGCGAAATCGTAGACCTTTTTTCGTTTGCTCGGTGCAACCGTGGCCACCGCTTGCGTGTCACAACAAGCGAAGGAACCAAC
This sequence comes from Armatimonadota bacterium, assembly GCA_014380985.1. Classification (GTDB taxonomy): domain Bacteria; phylum Armatimonadota; class Armatimonadia; order Armatimonadales; family Armatimonadaceae; genus JACMIU01. The sequence continues at coordinate 15,274 of JACMIU010000102.1, forward strand.
CGATGTACACCGCGAACCTGCCGAGAGAACTGGACGCCGCCCTTGAATCCGCCCGCGAGCCGGGCGAACAACTGCTCTGGACGGGACGCCCCGCGCCGTGGCGAACCGTGCGCGGCGAGTGGGCGGCGTTCGTGTTTGCGATTCCGTGGACGGCGTTCGCGCTGTTCTGGGAGG
>JACMIU010000103.1 GCA_014380985.1 Armatimonadota bacterium
CACGGTATCGCCCCCGACGCAACCGGCGTTCAGGTAAAACAGTAGAGTGGTTCGGCTGACTTCGCCGGTGTCGAGGCGAACGCGCCCGTCCAAGTGCCGCCGAAACTGTTGCCCCGGCTCGTAGCGGTAGAAGCGAAAGCGCGGATTTAAGCCGGTTGCCGCGAAGCCGTCCATCATTTCCGGCGCGAACGCTCGGACGCGTCCCCAAAGCGTTGTTGCCAAAGCGTCGTCTTCCACCGTGGCACGGTCGTTGTTGCGAATGTCGGTCAAGAGTTGCGCCCCAGTTCGCAGTGCAACCGTTGCCGCCTCGAAGCCGGACGCTTCGCCGTGCGCGATAAACTCCACACACTCCTCCGGCGACAAAACGCTGTCTACAGTCCAAACATCTGCGTCGTACCGATGTATTGTCATTGCTTTTCCCCTTGCTGTTATTGTTTCACATACGGTAACAAAAAGCAAAAGAAGTTTTGCTAAACGTAATACAGGGTAAATGACACACGAATTGTGAGTATCGTTTGAAGGAGTACACATTTATTTTGAATCGTCGTTTGTTCGTTGTCGCCGCCGTTGCAGCGTTTGGTTTTATTGCCCCGCCCGCGCAATCCGCGCCGCCCGCCCCCGATCCGCAGATGAAAGCTGTGCTGACATCGCTTGCGGAACTCAAGCCGAAGCCGATTGAGAAACTTTCGCCCGCCGAAGCCCGCAAGCAACCGGGACCACCCGACGCCGTGAAGCGCACCTTGCAAAAGCAGGGCAGGCCGATCACGCCGGAAGCGGTCGGAAGTGTGAAGGATATTCAGATTCCGGGACCGGGCGGCAATATCACGGCGCGGGTATATACGCCCGCCGGAGCCGATGCGTCCGCGCCGCTTCCCGTGCTGGTCTATTTCCACGGAGGCGGTTGGGTAATCGCCGGGGTTGGCGCGTACGACTCGTCGGCACGGGCTTTGGCGAACGCGGCGGGCGCGATGGTGGTGTCGGTCGGCTACCGCTATGCACCGGAAAACCCGTTCCCGGCGGCGCACGAAGATTCCTACGCGGCGACGCAGTATGTTATGAAAAACGCGGCGAGCATGGGCGGCGACCCGAAAAAGGTGGCGGTCGGCGGCGAATCGGCGGGTGGCAATCTTGCGACCGCTGTGTGCCTGATGGCGCGGGATCGCAAAGGCTTGATGCCGGTACATCAACTACTCGTTTATCCCGTGACCGATACGAGCCTTGCATACCCGTCGGTGGAAACGTACAAAAACGCGAAGCCGCTCAACAAAGCGATGCTGGTCTGGTTCGTCGGGCATACGGTCAAAAATCCGAAGCAGTTGAAAAGCCCGTACCTTGCCGTGGTCAAGAACCCGAATGTGAGCGGCTTGCCGCCCGCCACGGTGATTACCGCCGAGATTGACCCGCTTTTGTCCGAAAGCAAGACGTATGCCGACAAACTGCAGAAAGCGGGCGTCCCCGTGCGCTACAAGATGTACAACGGCGTCACGCACGAGTTCTTCGGCATGGGCGCGGTGATTGACAAGGCGAAAGAAGCCGTAGCGTTTGCCGCAGAAGGTTTGAAAGCCGACTTTGAGAAGGCGCAGTAGGAAGGCACAAATGCGCCCGCCCCGTTTTCACGGGGCGGGCGTTTTTCTTGCCTTGTTACAACGCGACGGTATCGGCAATCGCCTTCGACGTTTGCGCTTGGGTCTCAACGAGCTTGTAGAACTCACCCTGCTTTGCCATCAGTTCGGCGTGGGTTCCCGATTCAATGATTTTGCCCTTATCCAACACGACAAGCCGGTCGGCGTTACGCAGGGTAGACAGGCGGTGCGCGATGGCGAAGGTCGTGCGCCCGGCGACCAAATTGCCAATCGCCTTCTGGATATTCTTTTCGGTCTCCACGTCCACCGAACTGGTCGCTTCGTCGAGAATCAGGATGCGCGGGTTGTGCAGGATGGCGCGGGCGATACTCACTCTTTGACGCTCGCCGCCCGACAACTTGCCGCCCTTTTCGCCCACCGGCGAGTCGTAGCCGTCGGGTTTGGCGACGATGAAATCGTGCGCGCACGCGCCTTTCGCGGCGGCAATCACGTCCTCGAACGACGCGCCGGGCTTGCCGTAGGCGATGTTCTCGGCGATAGTGCCGTTGAACAGAAACGGCTCCTGCAACACGATACCGATATGTCGGCGCAAATCGTTTAATGGAATGTTTTTGATGTCTACGCCATCAATCGCAAGCGTTCCGGCGTCGGCTTCGTAGAAGCGGCACAGCAGATTCATCGTGGTAGATTTCCCCGCACCCGACTTGCCGACTAAGCCGATCATCTCGCCCGCCTTGACATCGAGTTCCACGCCCTTCAGCACCGGGTTCGATTTGTCGTAGCCAAAGCGCACCTTATCGAAGGTCACGTCGCCGCGCACGGTGAGCATACGGTTGTTGTCCGGCGCGTCGTAGGCTTCCGGGGCGGCGTCCATAACTTCAAACACGCGCTCCGCGCCCGCCATCGCCCGCGAAAACCACTGATTGACCTGCCCGAACCACGCCAGCGGACCGTAAACTTGCCAGAGCAGAATCTGCATCGCCGCGAGCGTACCGTAAGATATTTCACCGGTCAACACGAGGTAGCCTCCGTAGCCGAGATTGATCAGTGGGGCGGCGTTGATGAACAGGTTGACAACGGCTTCGGCACGAACCCAATACCGGTCGGCGACCACGGACGCGGCGGCTAAATCGTCATTGCGGCTGGTGAACTTTTGCAGTTCGCCGCCCTCTTGCACGAACGCTTTCACGACGCGAATCCCGGTGAGCGACTCGTTTAAGTGCGTATGAAGGCGTCCCCACTTCTGCCCGACTTTGTAGTGCCGCGCCGCCATCGGTTTCCAAATCAGCGAGCCGATAAGGGCGACCACGGGAACGGGAAGCAAAATCGCCAGCGCGAGTTTCCACGACAATAGAATCCCCGCCACTAACCCGGCGATAATCGTCAGCGTTCCGACCAGTAGGTACGGAACCCCGTCGGCGAGAAAGCCCCAGATACGTTCGGTGTCCTGCGTGACGCGAGAAATTATCGCGCCGATCTGCTTTTTGTCATAAAAGCCGAGTTGCAGTTTTTCCAATGCCGCATAGGTTTGCGAGCGTAGGTCTTTGGCGATATTGGCGGCGAGGAACGCACCATAGTACGATTTTAAATAGCCAAGGGCGATGTTGATCAGCAGGGCGATAATCATGCCGCCGATGTAGAAACGCAGCAACGGTGCGCCTACATTGAGTGCGGGAAGCGGGGTTTTCGTCAGCACTGCGTCGGTGATGCCCTTTGTTAGAAACGGCGTAGCGATGGTGGATACCATCGAGGTGAAAAGCGACGCGAGCATGACCACGATAGTCGCGGTTTTGTACGGCTTCATGTAGCCGAGGACGCGCCCCAGAACCGCCATGCGCTTGACACAGGCGGGACACTTGCCGTCCTTTTCGGGCAGAAGCCTACCGCAATTGTCGCACCGGGTTTTCTCGTTCTTGAGTTTGATAGCGAGCAGTTCACCGGTGGCGAGTTGCTCGATGCCCCGCGCCATTTCGCTAAACCGTGCGGCGACACTCGCGGTGAACTCCGCAACCGGCACGGTGACGCCGGACTTGAGCGACAGTTCGAGACGCGCCCCGCCGACAAGCGACTCGGTACGCGCCGACTTAATGTCGCCCATCGGCACGGTTAAGAGTTGCACCCCGGCTTCGTCGAACACGGCAACGCGGGACGCGGTGACAACCACTTCGCGCTTGCCGAAGCGATGATTTTCCTCGGCAAGCAGGTCGGCGGTCTCGCGGATGAGAACGTCATTACCATCGGGCGGCACGGTATCGTTAGCGGAAACGGGCGGATCGAGTAAAACCGACATAAGGAATAGACTCCTGCGGGAAATGATGACAGTATCGCCGGGCGAACGGCGTTTGCTAAAGAAATCGAAAAGCGGCGGCACGAGAGTAATGCGCCGGTTATCATTCTACCCGCGCCGCGCTGGTTTTGCCGCATCTTTTTTGTCGGAAGTAACGCAGGGTATACTGCCAAACTGCCGATTTACGCGAAGCCCGGCGGAACCCGCTCCGATAAATCCGCCATTTGCTCAAAAGCATGGGCGACGCGAAGGGCGGCGTCCTCGCGCCACAGATTGCCAACGACCGAAAGTGCGACAGGTGAACCATCCGCCGCGAAGCCCGCCCGCGTAACCACCTCCGGTTGCCCGGCGAGATTCGTGTATCGGAGCGATTCGCCCCGACAGGATGGGGTTAGGTAGACATCTATCCCGGCGAGCGCGGCGGTCATTTCCGCTTGCAATCGGGCGCGTAATTGTTGCGCTTGCAGGTACTGCACGGCGGTAACACTCTGCGCCCGTCGGAAGATTTGGGGCCAGTTGTCCTCGCCCTGCCGCACGAGTTCATTCAAACCGTTGTCGGCGATAAACGCAGCGTAGGAGGTCGCGCCTTCCACGCCGATAATGGTCATCGGCAGTGCGTCGTATTCCGGCGACAACGCGGGTAACTCTACCGGAACCAGTGCCGCACCGCACATCGTTTCTATTCGCGCCTTAGCGTCGTCGAACAGGGCTATCTGCTCATCGGGCAGGGCGGCAAAACCCGACACATCGTAGCCGATTCGCAGGTCGGTTAGGGGCGCGGATAGATCGCAGTCGAACGCGGCATCCATGCTCGACAGGTCGCCCGCGTCCGCGCCGCGCAGGGCGTCCATGACAAGGGCACAGTCGGCAACGCTTCGGGTAATAACACCGATTTTGTCCATGCTCCACGACAGCGCGGAAACGCCGGTGCGCGGCAACCGTCCCGGCGTCGGGCGCAAGCCGGTCGTGCCGCAGACCGCGCACGGCGAGACGATGCTCCCCCATGTTTCCCCGCCTAATGCGAACGGCAACAGCCCCGCCGCGACCGCCGACGCCGACCCCGCCGACGAGCCGGACGACCCGGCTTCGGGATTCCACGGGTTTCGCGTTTGCCCACCGTACCAAACGTCGTCCATGGCGAGTTCGCCCATCGAAAGTTTCGCCAGCAGAATCGCGCCCGTATTTTCGAGGCGCGTCACGGCAACGGCATCGTAGCCGAGAACGCGGCTTGCGTAGCGTTTCGCGCCGTCGGTGGTCGGTAGTTCGCGTGTGGCGAACGAGTCCTTCGCACCGTAGGGAATGCCGTGGAGTAGCCCGCGATACTGCCCCCGCATGATTTCGGCGTCGGCGCGATCGGCGGCGGCAAGCGCGGCATCAAAAGGCGTTTGCGACACGACGCAGTAGAGCGGCGCGGCAAGGCGTTCGATGCGCCGCAAGCACTGTTCGACGATTTGGCGCGAGGTAATGCGCCGCGATTGAAGGAGCGAAGCGAGAACCGTCACGGGGGCGAACGCGAGCGATTCAAGGTAGCCGTTCCACTGCGCCGGGGCGGAAAGGAGTACGCCGCGGTTCGCGCCGCCGGTTGGCGCGTCAAGTCGAAAGGCGACGGCAGGTTCGGGGTTCGGTTGATTATTCATGCCCTCGGTTTCGTTGCTTGTTGGCGAAGTTCCTGCGCGTTGTTTTCACGGGTTTCACGAAAAGTTAATCAAAGTTTAATACTTACTTAATACCGACTTAACATAACCCGGATACAATTACTGCATTGAAACCGTATAGACGGCTCAACATAGTAGTCGCCCCGACCATCGTAGAAGGAAAACTCATGAAAACATCCCGTGTCCAAAACCATCGTGCCGCATTCACACTTATTGAATTGCTGGTTGTTATCGCTATTATCGCCATCCTCGCCGCGATTTTATTTCCTGTGTTCGCGCAAGCCCGCGCTAAAGCGCGACAAATTTCCTGCCTCTCGAACACGAAGCAAGCCGTTCTTGGTTACATACAGTATGTTCAAGACTACGATGAAACATCGCCCGCCCTTGGCGGCGGCAAAGAATGGTGGGGAACTATTTATCCGTATGTCAAGAACGTGGATTGCTTTTACTGTCCCGACCGCGAGGACACTGTCGGTGGTGGTAATGGTGGTTCGCAGGATATAGGCGGTACTACAATTACTCTGGCACGTTGCGCTGGCTTCGGCTATAACTGGGGCCCCATCGGTTGGCGTGGCGGCGGTTTGCTCGAACGACAACAACCGGTTGATCCTGCCGTTCCCGCACTCGGCAACTATATTCCCGGTAAAACACTCGCTGATGTGAAATTTCCGGCACAAACGTTCGCGTTCGGAGACACCTACGACACGCCGCGAGCGACGGTCGGAATCGGCTTCGCCGCCGACAACTGGAGTCCGAGTTTCGGCTATCAGAACAACAAGAACAGCGGGTTACGCCATCAAGGCTTCTTCAACTATGCGTTCATGGACGGTCATGCGAAATCCATCAAAGTTCGCGCCGGATATATGGCGGGAGCGTTTAATAACAGGTTTATCATGGTGCGCGACGCGACCCTCGGCAAAACAGCGTATTGTGCCGACCCCGACGCCATTATCAAATTAAACCCGGATTCTACTGATAGCACCAATATTCCCGACAACATCGCTTGCGGCGCAATCTGGCAATACGTGAACGACAACTACCCACCCTGCACCGCAACTTCCGCGCCGGGTAGCAACTGTTCATTCACCGACTAACTCACGGGCGACGCCTGTTTCCTTCGCCTAACGGCGCGGGACACAGGCGTCATGCCTTTGGCAGGAAACAACCAATGATTTCAAACCGAACTCGCTATTCTCTGATCGCCGTGGTCGCCTTGCTTGGCGTTCTTGTTGTCGCCGGTTGCGATCAACCGAAGCCCGAAGCCGACGTCGCACCTGCACCGGCGGCAAATGCCAACGCCCAACCGGGAGCCGTTGCCCCCGGAACCACGACCACAACCCCGCGCTCGATGGAAGAGCAACACAAAGACAAAGCCGGGCTTTAGCCACCTCTGTTTCAAAGGATTTTTCATGCTTCGCCGTTTCGCTTCCCTTCCCACGTTTCTTCTTTGGCTCGCGCTTTCCTGCGTTGCCACGCTCTCTCCCGCCTCCGCGCAGAAGCCGAAACCGAAATCAGCGAAACCGCGCCCTTATCTCCACGCGCCCTCGGTGAACTCCTACGCCAAGCATGACCCCGAAGGCATGACGATTCTGCCCGAAGGCAAGTGGCTCAAGCCGGTCGGTCGTGCCGTGCCGCTCGCAAAATGGCCGCACGGAATGGCACTACTCCCTGACGGCAAAACCGTGTTCGTCGCCAGCGAGGACGCGGGGCAAACCGTAAGCGGATGGGACGCGCCCGGTGTGCCGGAGGTGAAAGCGTTCGCGCCGGGTTTGGACGAAGCGGGGAAAAAGCGAAAAAGCGCGGGCGGATGCGCGGTGTCGCCGGACGGTGGAACGCTCTACTGGAGCGGGGGCGAGAACGGCGCAGTGTACCTATTCGACACGGCAACGCGAGCCTTTATCGCGCAAGTGTCGCTCAACGGCGAACTTTCCGGGCGCACCTTCGCCGACAGCGACGCGATTGATATTGCTTTAAGCAAGGACGGCAGGTATCTGTACTGCGCCGACGTGACGAACTTTCGCGTCGCCGTGGTAGATGTGGCAACCCGAAAAATGATCGGGTCGGTGGATGTCGGGCGATACCCCTACGCACTTGCGATAATGGACACCGGCGCGGTCTATGTCGCCAATATCGGAATGTTCGCGTATTCGCCGGTCGGTGCGCCTGCCGAGGGAAGCGGGTTCGACAAGCGCGGCTTGACCTATCCACCGTATGGCGTTCCGAGTAAGGAAGCCGAAGAAGGGGTAGACTTCGAGGGGCGCAAAATCCCCGGCTTAGGCAAGCCGAACGTGCCGGAATCGTTTTCGGTGTGGGGACTGGATGTGTCCGACCCCGCCAGCCCTCGCGTTATTCGCAAGGTGAAACCGGGTTTAGCCGTGGGTGTGAAGGGGGATGCCGGAATCACCGTGGGCGGAAGCGGCCCGAACTTTCTGGTCGCGCACGGCAAGAGCCTGTATATCTCCGACAACAACAACGATTTTGTCGAATGCCTCGACACCGTGACCGGCAAAATCACCCGGCGCGTTTCGCTGAACCCGTCGCCGCTCACGGCAGGACTGCGCGGCGTCGCGCCCTCCGGCATGGCGGTTTCGCGGGACGGGTCGCGTTTGTACGTCGCGCAGTCCGGTATCAACGCGGTCGCGGTGATTGACACCGTGCGCGGCAGAGTCATCGGGCAAATCCCCACGGCGTGGTATCCGTATCGCGTCGCCCTGTCGCCGGACGGAAAAAAACTGCTTACGGTTTGCTTTCGCGGGTTCGGCAACGGTCCGAACGGTGGCAAAAATATCCCGAAAAGCCCGTATCTCGGCATGAAAGGCGCGTTGTGCGTCGCCGATACTCCGACCGATGCCGCGCTTGCCCCGATGACGAAAAACGTTTTGTTATACAACGGCATCGTGGACGCCACCCCCGACCGGGCGAAAATGGCGTCGCCCGTAGTTCCAACAACGCTCGGCACGATCAGCAAAGAAATTAAGTACGTCGTGTTTATCACGAAAGAAAACCACACCTACGACGCGATTTTCGACCGGATTCCCGGTGCGAACGATGACCCGTCGCTTTTACGCTGGGGACTGAAGCAAACTATCGCGGGCAAGGATCAACCGACGCTGACCGATGTGCCGGTAATGACCAACCACAACGCACTGGCGCGGCAATTTACTGTGAGCGACAACTTTTATATGCAACCCGAAGCGTCGGGCGTCGGGCATCGGTGGCTTGTCGGCGTCATGCCGAACAACTGGTGCCAGATGACCTACACGCTCGGTTGGGATTTTAAGAAAGACAGCACCGCGCCCGGTCGCCGCGCCTCGTTCGGCTCCAACGGCTCTATCGCGCCCGAAGATTACCCCGAAGCGGGTTCGATGTGGGAGCATCTCGACCGTGGCGGCGTTGGATTCCGCAACTACGGCGAAGGGTTCGAGTTTGCCGGGGTCGGCGAGGACGAAGATTCGGGCAAATCGGGGGCGCGGGAAGTCATCAATATGCCGATGCCTAAAGTCCTGTACGACAATACGTGCCGTGATTTTCCTATCTTCAATATGAACATCCCCGACCAGTACCGGGCGTATTGGTTCGAGCAGGATTTTACCAAGCAGTTCCTCTCTCCCAATAAAGTGCCGGAAAAGCCGATGCCGGGCTTCATCAATATCGCTATCTGCAACGACCACGGCGCGGCTCCCAAACCGGACAAAGGCTACCCGTATGCGGCATCATGGATGGCGGACAACGACCACGCGCTCGGTCGGATCGTGGAGTTTCTGTCGAACACGCCGTACTGGAAAAACATGGCGATTTTCGTCACGCAGGACGATTCGGGCGGCGAACCCGACCATGTCGAAGCACAGCGTAGCGTTCTGATGGTGATTTCGCCGTGGGCGAAGCGCGGCAACGTGTCGCACCGGCACACGACGATTACCTCGATGCATCGCACGATGTACCAGATTTTCGGCTTGCCGTCCTTGAATATGTCGGACGCGCTCGTCAACGATTTTAGCGACTGCTTTACCACCGTGCCGGACTTCACGCCGTACAAATGCGTGGGCGTTGACCCGCGCATTTTTGACCCGGAGAAGGCGAAAAATCCGAAGGATCCCGACTACAAAGCGGCACGGCTACTGCCGAGCATCGCCCGCGACAACGCGGAGGCGGAAGAAGAAGTGCTGAAACTCGGCACACCGCCCGCGCCGTAACCGCGCTACAACCGCGTCACCGACCACGATACCGGTTCGCCGTTCGCGTAGGGCATGACGCCGTGGAACGGGCGCGGGTCGGCGTCAAAGACAAGCGGCAGAAAGTGTTTGTCGCCGCTCCACAGCGGCAGTTCGCCGGAAAGTAGGCGCGTCACCGGTTGCCACGACAACGTTCCTTCGTCGGCAACAGGGATTATTTCGCCCTCCCACGCCGTCACGACGAAGATAAAGGAAAGCCAGTCCTCGCCGTTTTTGCCGAAACCGGGCCACGACACCGTGCCGCGAAACGTTGTTTCCGTCACGGTGATTCCGGCTTCCTCCAGCAGTTCGCGGCGGAGCGAATCGCCGACGTTTTCGCCGCGCTCTATCTTGCCGCCGAGTCCGTTGTATTTTCCGTAGGCGGCGTCGCCCGTGCGCGTTCGGTGAATCAGAAGCACCTGCGTTTTGTCGGGCGAAACGATGTAGGCAAGCGTGGCGAGAATCGGTGTGTAGGGCATACTCCGATTATACCGGCTTAAACGGGCGTACAATATGGGTATAGCGGTAACGGAATTGCCGAGAAGCAACACAACGCTATGAACGATTTGCCGCTAACCGATATGCTCAACACCGTGCGCGGAACTTTGGACGACAAGTATCGCGCCCGCGAAACCGCTTTGGCGCACGGTCGCGCCCTGACGCGCACCTGCGCGAACGCGATTCGCGCCATGCACCGGGGCGAGTTTGACGCCGCCCGCTCCGCCCTGAAAGGCGCACGCGGCGAAACCGCACGGATTTCCGACGCGCTTGCAGCGCACCCCGACCTGTTTTTCGCCGGTTATGTGCAGGATGCCCACAAGGAGTTAGCCGAAGCCGAGGTGCTACTTTCGCTGATTTGCGGCGAAATCCTGCCGACGCCGCAAAGTTTGAGCATCGAAACCGCGGCATATTTGAACGGGCTTGCCGAGGCGGCGTCCGAGGGGCGACGTTACGCGCTCGACCGGCTCCGGCGCGGCGATGTTTCCCGTGCTTCCGAAATGCTCGAAGCGATGGACGAAATCCTGTCCGCACTGACCACACTCGATTATC
>JACMIU010000104.1 GCA_014380985.1 Armatimonadota bacterium
CGACGTTCGTCCCCATTGAGCAGGGCGGCGGACCGGGAACCCGCGGGGGACACTGGGCGGAAGTGACGCCGAACGTCGGCGGAACCACCGATACGCAGGGTCGCCCCCTGACGCGAGAACTGATGACCGGCTTTCTCAACGCGAACCCGTATATCAGCAACATGACCGTGGAATCATTTGAGGACATCGGTTATATGCCCCGCGTCATCGTCATTCCCGAAGCCGGAACGATGGCACTTCTCGCGCTTGGCGCGGGCTTGCTCGGTGCGGTGACGGTTCGACGCCGCAAAAAGTAGCGTCGGTAGTTTTGTGAAACTGGGACGTGTTATTTTCGGATAACGCGCCCCGGTTTTTTTGCGTTCCGCTTGCGGAACCGAACGCCCCAAAACAAAGGTATACTATGGATACGAAAGCCGCTACCGGCACATTCTTACCACGAGCGAAGGGACACTATTTCCGCATGACTATCACCGACGAACAAAAGCGCACGATTGACGCATGGGTCAAAAAGAACGGGCGCAACGAATACGGCGACAAACCCGACACGCATTACGCGGGCGGCAATCCACTGTTTGACGAAATGTCCCCCAAACTCAAAGACCGCTACGAGTACATTTTGGAGCGGAACCCCGAACTGAAAACCGAAATAGAAACACCGCAAGGAAAGTAGCAAATACATGAAAACAAGCACTCTCGGAAAATTGGCGTGGGCGATGCTCGGCGTGTCCGCCGTATCCGCGACCGCGATTCCGCTCCTCCACGGCTGGAAAACGCAGGACGCAATCGTTGCCACGGTTTACGCGAACGCGGGCGCACCGATGGATCAGCCCACTGAAATCGTGGTTGACCTCGTTGATAACGCCTCCCCCGCCGACATCGTCGCTATTGAAACGCGAATCGGCGCGAAGTTATCGTTTAATTCGCCCCACGCCGAAGACGATAAACTGATGGTGGCAACACTGCCGACCGGCGACAAAGCGCGTTCGGTACTGGGTGCGTTGCAAAGCGACTCCCGCATCGAAGCCGCCGAAGTCGAGCAAACGTATCGCATCCCCGAAATCTCGGACGCAAGCAGTGTGGAAATGCAAGCCGTTGCTGTCTCGTATGCCGCACAGCAGAGCGTCTATCAAGCGAAACTGGCAGCGATTCAAGCCACTCATGACACGGATTCCGCACCAAGCGACAACCGCGACGGCGCGTTTGAGGCATATGTGATCGCGGCAGACGCCCTCAAAAAAGAACTGTTCCCTGACGCTTACGCTGCTTGCGAGGCGCAAGGAGACACCGGATGCGGCGTAATCACAGACAAATGGATCGCCGATTACTACGCGCACCATGATCGTACCGTCCGCGTCGGCGATTCTACGCTCAACGTGGACGCGACTGGCGAATGGCACGGCAAGCCAGTTTCGGCAAGCAGCCTTATCGCCGGTGCCGAGCCAATGAAACCCGGCAAGGGAACGCGCCCGAACGACCCACTCTACGATTCGCAGTGGAACTTCCGCATGGTCGGCGCGGAGGATGCGTGGGCGAAAACCCGTGGCAAAGGCGTGATTGTCGCCGTGATTGATACCGGAGTCGCCGCCGAAACCACGAAAAAGGGCAAGCAGTGCCGCGACTTCAACACCACGAGTTTCGTCAAGGGCTACGACTTCGTCAACAAAGACGCCGATGCGTTCGATGACCACGGTCACGGAACGCACGTCGCCGGAACGATTGCCGAAAGCACCAACAACAACGAAGGCGTTGCCGGGCTTGCTTACGAGTCCACTATCATGCCACTCAAAGTCTTGGGGGCGAACGGTTCGGGCAACTCGTCCGACATCGCGGATGCGATTCGCTTCGCCGCCGACAACGGCGCGAAAATCATCAACATGAGCCTCGGCTCCAGCCAGCCGTCCTCGGTGATACAAAAAGCCTGCCAATATGCGCTGAAAAAAGGCGTCACGATTGTTTGCGCGGCGGGCAACAGTTCGCGTGAAGGCGTCGGCTATCCGGCGGCGTTCCCCGAATGCGTCGCTATCTCGTCGGTCGGTCCGACTGGCGAACTCGCCCGGTATTCGTCATGGGGCGAGCAGGTCGCCTTAGCCGCTCCCGGCGGCGACATGATGCAGTCGGGCGAAGCGAAGGACGGCATTCTGCAAAACACGATCCTGCGCGGCGAACGCGGCAAGGGCGACGATTACTACGCCTTTCAGGGAACCTCGATGGCGTCGCCCCACGCCGCCGCCGTTGCCGCGTTGGTCGCGTCGCAGGGCGTGACCGACCCGGCACGGGTGCGCGACATCCTGACCAAATCGGCAACCCCGGCGGGCGAGCCGAAAAAGTTTGGCGCGGGCATCCTGTCGGCGGCGAACGCGGTTTCGATGACCTCGGCGGTCGAAGGGTTCAAACTGCGCCATCTGCTTCTGCTGGGCGGCGCGGTGCTGATTCTCGGTATCGGACCACGCCGCTCCTTCTGGACGCGGGCGGGAATGCTCGGCGCACTCGGCGCGGGCTTCTTCGGCGCGGACGCGGCACAAACCGCGTTTGGCGCGAACTCGGCGTGGAACCTGCTCACGTTTAGCGCGGCACTCCCGGCAGTCGCTTATTTCGCCGGGCGTAAGAGCCTCGGCGGGGCGAAAGTCGCCGGTACATTCGCGCTTGGCACGGCGGTTTGCCTCTGGGCGGGCTGGCACAACGATCTGCACCCGTTCACCGACCTCGCGTTCGGCACGGGGGCGGCACATCCGTGGACGTTCGCCAACATGGGCGCGGCGTTCGTGATTGCGAATCTGGCGGGGTGGAAAGCCGTGAAACTCGCGGGCGTCAATAACGAACCCGCGAAGTAAGCGGGTGGGGTAGACGCAACGCGCCCCGGCGATTCTCGTCGGGGCGCGTTTTTGTGTGTGCCTACGCCGGTTTCGCGCCCCGTCGCACCAGCACCTCGCGCACTTCGGGGCTACCCCACGCGGTTTCGGGCAATACGCCGCCGCTATCCAACAGCAGTTCCACGATGGCGACGTAGGTTTCCTGCGGCGCGGTGGGATTTCCTTGTGACCCGGCGCACGTCCAGCCGACCGCATGACCTTTATGCACGGTATCTTCAATGCGAGGGTCGGCTCCGTATTTCAGCAATACGCGCACCGCGTCCAAGTGACCATTCAAACACGCCTGATGAATCGGAACGCAGTGCAAATCGCGCACGTTCGGGTTTGCGCCCGCCGCGAGCAACGTTTTCAGCACAAGGGCGTTTCCTGCTTCGGCTTGCCGTATCAGTTCCGGCGCGGGTTCGGCATCGAGCAGGGCAATCGTTTCCGGCGAAATATCAGACAGCGGCACGTCGCCCCCGGCAATCCGCGCCAAGAGCGTATCCACTGGCGAAAGCGCGGCATCCGCGCCCGCCGCTATTAGTAGTTCGCACACGTCGCCGCGTCCGAGCCGTGCCGCCGATTGGTAGGGCGTCAAGCCGTTGTGGTCTGTCGTGTCCACCGCCATTCCGGACGCCAACAGTGCGCGAAAGACTTCCGCGCTACGCCCGCGCCGGAGCGCGTGGGAAAGCACTGGGGGAATCTCGTCCGGGGATTTCGCGTAGCCCAAAAAAAGTCGCACCCATTCCGGCTCCTCTCGGTCAAGGAGGCGCATCAAGCCGTTGCCGTGTGAAACCGACGCGCCGTTATCCAGAAGCAGTTTTAAGCATTCGGGCGTAGCGAGTTCGGTGGAATGATAGAGCGATTCGTTGTCGTTCGGGTTCGCGCCCGCGCTTAGTAGTAGGGCGGCGAGTTCGGGGCAATCATTGACGCCGGTCGCACCGTACAGACACGGCTCCGGCGCGTCGTTCCAATTGGCGTTTAGCCAGTGCGCGTTGGGGTCGGCTCCGTTGTCGAGAAGATAGCGGGCGGTTTCTACAAGGCGCGGGCGATACGCGGCGTCCTTCAGCAGACACGAGTAGCAAACGTACAACAGCGGTTCCCAACCCTTATCGCCGGTGGCGGCGCGAACGAGACGCGGGTCGGCGGCGACAAACCCCGCCATGGCGTCACGGCTTCCGGTCGCACACGCGGCGGAAAAGGTCGCTGTCGCAAGTTCGGGGGCTTCGGAGAGGCGGGCGAGAACTGCGTCCGCGTCGCCGTTCGTGGTAAGCGCGGCGAGCCGGTCGGCGTCGGCTTCCTGCGAACGTTCGCTGGTGCAAAGGACGATATGCGCCTTGAGTTTCGCCCACGATGCGAAGCCGTACTCACGGGCGATAACGAGTTGCGCCCCGCTTAGCCGGACGGGTACGGACGTGGCAAAGTAGGCGCGGACGCGAGTAACGGCGTCGGCGTTCCCGGTTTGATAGGCGGCAAGTAAATCCTTCGCTTGCGCTTTGAGGTGAGACAGGTGCGCCCGTTCGGGCAGAATGGTAGACATAGACAACCTTTCGTGCATAGATTGTCTGCGAACCGCGTCAGACAGGCAGAAAGGTCGGATCACAACCGTTCCCAAACACGAAATGGGTTCTACCCTGCCCGCGGCTCCGGGGGCGTTTTCGAAGGACGCCAACCGGATTCTACACCAAGCGGAAGGGCGCGTCAAGCCCGTGATGTATTCTCCGTAGATTTCCGACACTTCGGTATCGAGAAAGTTTTCGATACTCCCTTTGGAGAATCTATGGGAACGGACGCCAAAACAAAAATCACTCTTGTCTGGGAACTGCATGAACACAGGTTGCAAGCGGGTACACTTCCGGTATGAAAAATGGTTATATGGTAGCGGCGTATGTCGCCGCGTTCGTCGTTTGCGGTGCGGCGACGACAAGCGCAGTGTTGGCGCAAAACGCTACGAAGACGCGCAAGGCTAATTTCGATAGCGTGTACACAAAACTAAACACCGGCTGGAAAAACGACCCGTCGTACAAGCCCGCCGCCATCAAGGAAGCGGAAGAACAGGGGCAGGATATTACGCAGGTTCATGCCGGGTTCGGCGGCTACTCGTTCCGCGAAACGTATTCCGCCCGCGCCGCCTACCGCACGGTCGTGTCGGCGGCGAAGCCGGACTATTCGCTGTCCCTCGCGGTGAAAAGCGATGAGCTTCAGATATGCCGCGACACCGTGGAATGGCGCACGGCAAGCGGCAAACCGTTCGCCGTGATTGCGCGAATCGAAACCTTCGACGGCACGGACAGGGGCGGCGGCGAGTTCGCGCCCGTTAGCCGAACCAGTCAGTTTCTAATTGTGCGCGGTCTACGCGGCTACGAGTATATCAACGCGGACATCAACGCCGCCGACAAGAACGCTAACGCGAAGGCGCGAACGGTTGCCGATGCCGCGTACCGGCGCGGCAAGAAGTAACCCTGTGCTAATCGCTTGGCAGGAAAACCCATGCGTCGGGTCGCCCGGCGTTGCAGTGAACCGACCGCGACAGCAAACTCATGCCCGCCCATGACAGGTAAATCGCCATTCGCGCCGCGTGCCACGCGCCGGGGTCGCCGCCCGTTTCCGGCATGGCAAGTCGGGCAAGCCGTCGCTCCACCGAGGGCAGAGGGTGAAACACGGTTTCCACGCCATTCGGTCGCGCCGGTTCGTCGTCTTGGTCACGATCCAGCGTCTGAATGACGTTCGTGAGCGTATCCGTGCTTGCGCCCGCCGCAACAGCGCGGTGGTCGGCTTCAAACACGCCGCGCTTCGAGGGAGTCGGAAGCATCAGGAGTCCCACGAACGACCAGAGCGTGAAATACAGGCTCGTCGCTACTAAACCGGCGACGCTTGCCGTCCCGCCCCCCGCCGCGTAGGCGAGCGCGAAGCCGATACTGTTGAAGCCGAGGGCGAGTGCCAGTCCCCGCGTCCGCGCCCCCGATCGTACCGTTTCGCGCTTCCTTAGACGAATCGCGGTTTGTGCTTCCGGCGAGAAAATCATTCCCCATCGTGCCGGAAGAATCACCGTCTCGAAACCGGGAAGTCCCGCGATTCCGCCGGTGAAGTACGGTGATTCGCTTGACGCGATAACGGTGCGTTTTTCGCCCGTGTCGCGCCGGTAGGACACGCCGCCGATGATTGCCGCGATAGCCGATTGCGCCGCGATTAGAACCACGCTCCATCCCGCGAACGCCCCGAACGTTCCCCAGAATCCGCCCCACCGCGCCGCCGTGAGCAGGGTTAGCCCGACGGCAAGTAACATCGCGCTATGGCAGACGCCGCCGCGAAGCCAGCCCATCAGGAACGCCGCGAATGGGCGCGTGGTGCGGGCGTATTCGGTCGGCAAAATATGCCCGCCGAAAAAGTCGAACGCGCCTTGCACCGCCGCGTAAACAAACAACACCGTCGCCAGCGCAACCACGTCGCGGGGCACGAACTGCGTTCCGGTCGGAAGCAATACGGCGGGCAAACGAAGGGCGAGAAACAACACGCACAACACAACAACGGTTCCGACCCCGGTGATTCCAAGCCACAAACGCGCCCGGGCATAACTCATCTTTTTACCATGTCCTGCATCTAAGCCAATCGGCGATTCATTTTACCACCGCTTGCCGCATCACTGGAGCGAATGTCTCGGTTGACAAAACCGATCTTCCCGGCTCGCTCCTTCACGTGGCGTTGATAATCCCTTCCTGAACTACACCGCCCGCGAAATGCTTGCCCTGCCCGCCGCCGAACGTCGCCGCCCCGGAGTACGAGCGCGACCTCGCCCTGCCGCCTGATGAGCGCGAACTCACCGCGTTCATGGTGCTGAACGACGTTGCGTGTGTAGGCGAGGGGGAGACGCGGTAACGCATCATGCCGTCACGCTTATTGCCACAGTACGGGAACACCATACGCGGCGATTTGCGCGTCGCCGGATACGAACGTCATGCTGTCCGAGAGGCTTTGCGCGATCAGTAGCCGGTCGAGGGGATCGCGGTGATGGAACGGCAGACCGTGAACGGCAAGTAGATGGGCGCGGGTAACGGGCAGAACACCGAAGCCGTTGCCATCTACGTTCTTTGTGAAAAAATCGGCAAGCGGCAACTCCACCGTCAGTTTGCTGGGACTGCTTTTCAAGGCGATTTCCCACAAACTCACGATGCTCACGCAAACCGTGTTCGCCGGGTCGGT
Organism: Armatimonadota bacterium; assembly: GCA_014380985.1. GTDB lineage: Bacteria > Armatimonadota > Armatimonadia > Armatimonadales > Armatimonadaceae > JACMIU01. The sequence goes on from JACMIU010000104.1 coordinate 7,050, forward strand.
GATATGGTTGCGCGTGGCGACCGGAAGGCGCGTATCGCCCCACGCAAACCATAGAAACGTATGCGTGTCGAGATGCAGAATCATTCGCTGTATTCCCGCATATCTTCCAGCGGTGCGTCGAAGTCGTCCGCCATGTACGAAATATCGTTTTTGCCGCTCCCGAACACCGGGCGCGGACGTGGCGCACGTTCCGTCGGCATGGGCGGGAGCGATGGCAACGCTTGCAAGTCGTCGAGCAGGAGGGCGGCGAGGCGGAAGCGTTCGGCAAGAGGCAGGTACTGCACCTGCTCGGAATAGAGTTGTTGTGCGGTAAGGATCATGCCCTAATTATACCGCGTGGCGAAACGGGAACTGTCCGTCAGTGAGGGCGTTTGACAAGTCGGCGTCGCGGCGTGATAATCGAGGAGGACACAAACAACTGCGGGCAACGTCGCCGCGCATTAGAAAAACAAACTTATGGCGAAAATACTGGTCAGCGACCCCCTTGCCCCCGAAGGCATTTCCCTGCTTCAACGTGCCGGTTTCGATGTTGACGTGCGAACCGGCTTGACGAAACCCGAACTGATAACGATTATCGGGCAGTACCACGCACTCGCGGTGCGCTCGGAAACCAAAGTCACGGCGGACGTTTTGGACGCTGCGACGAACCTGCAAATCATCGGGCGAGCCGGGGTCGGCGTGGACAACATTGATGTCGAACGCGCCACACAGCGCGGTATTTTGGTCGTCAATTCGCCCGAAGGCAACACGCTCGCCGCCGCCGAACTCACCGTCGCGCTAATTCTCGCCCTGTCGCGCAACATCGCCCCCGCGAACGCTACCATGAAAGCCGGGAAATGGGATCGCAAACTGTACACCGGCGTCGAGGTGTACGGCAAAACCGTTGGCGTCGTGGGATTGGGCAAAATCGGGCGCGAAGTGGCAAAGCGGCTTATCGGCATGGGGATGGACATTCTCGCTTACGACCCGTTTTTGGGGCAGGAACAGGCGGAAGCACTCGGCGTTCGCTTGGTGGATTTGCCCGCGTTGTACCGCGATTCGGACTACATCACCGTTCACGTGCCGAAAACAAAGGAAACAGCGGGCATGATCGGCGCGGCGCAAATCGCGCAGATGAAGCCTGGCGTCCGGCTTATCAATGTCGCTCGCGGCGGCATCTACCAAGAAACCGCCGTGTTGGACGGCTTGAACAGCGGGCACGTCGGCGGGGCGGCGTTCGACGTGTGGGAGACCGAACCGACCGCGCCGGACAATCCGCTCGCGCTTCACCCGCGCTGTCTGGCGACGCCGCACCTAGGGGCTTCCACCGAAGAAGCACAGGTCGGCGTTTCGGTGGATGTCGCGGAGCAGATCGTCGAGGTGCTTCTGGGGCGTTCCGCTCGCGCCGCCGTGAATATGCCCTCGCTTGCCGCCGACCTTTTAGCCATCACCGCGCCCTACCTGAAACTGGCGGAGAAAATCGGTTCGCTTCAGTCGCAACTGTCTACGTCGGGCGTGGTGTCGGTCGAGGTGACGTATGAGGGCGACTTCGCGGGCAATCAGCAGGTGCATCTGACCCGCGCCCTGATGCGCGGGCTGTTGTCGCCGATTTTGTCGGCGTCGGTCAACTACGTCAACGCCCCAACTCTTGCCGCCGAGCGCGGCATCCGTTTGACCGAATCGCGCCGAGACGCCGCGCCGAACGCCGAGTTTCAAAACCGGATTATTGTCGAGGCTCGCGCCCTGTCGGGGCGCGACTGCGTGATTGAAGGCACGGTCTACGGGGCTTCCGACACCCGAATCGTCGGCATTGACGGCTACGCGGTGGATTTCAAGCCTGAAGGTATGCACGTCATCACGCGGCATCAAGACCGCCCCGGCATGGTCGGCAGGGTCGGAACCTTGCTCGGCGAAGCGAACATCAATATCGCCGGAATGTACTGCGGACGGGCGGTCAAGCGCGGTCACTCGATCATGGCGTTGTCGGTGGACGACGCGGTTCCCGCCGAAGTCGTGGCGACCCTCGCGGCTATGGACGGCATGGAGGCGGTGCGGTTCGTGGAGTTGTAGGCATGGAAGGTAGCGAGAAAGAAACACATAAAACGGCGGCTTTGCAAGCCGCAACAAACGCAGAAAAAGTCCTTGCCATATTTGAAAGCGCATATCCTGAGGATAAACGCCCTCGTGCCGCTATCAAAGCGGCACGAGACTGGGTGCACGGCGAAATCGGTGTCAGTGAGGCAAGACATCTTGCCTTCGCGGCTCATGCCGCCGCTCGGTGTGCTATGGAGTCTGCGGCGTGTGCCGCCGCCCGTGCCGCAGGTCATGCCGCTGCAACCGTTCACGTTGCCAGCCATTCGCGTCATGTTGTAGCCTACGCGGAAAAAGCCCGTGGCTTAATGCAAGGCACCCTGCCCGGTGAGATGACACCGTTCTCCGATCCGACCGAGTAAAATGGCGTCCTCCTTTTCCACTAAACTGCGAATCGCGTACAACGTCGTGTTCGCGCCCGGCTTCTTCGACGCGATGGCGGGGCGGTTCGCGTTTGTTCCCTCGCTGGTGTCGCTCCCGACTGCCGCCCCCGCCGAAAGCGGAACGACGTTCGCCGACCTGCGCGGCGCGTTGCATAACCACTCGACCTACAGCGACGGCTTGAGCGACATTCCAACCATCATGGACGCCGGGGCGGAAGCCGGGGTAGACTTCGTTTTGCTTGCCGACCACAACACGATGGAACCGCTCCGCGACGGTTGGCAGGAACGCTACGCCGAATCGTCGCCGTTTTTGCTGGTCGGAACCGAAGTCACGGTCAACAACGGGCGGTTTCTGCTTGCGCTTGATGTGCCGCCCGAATATGAGCCGGAAAAAGAGGTTTCCGCGCAAAGTGGGATTGACGCGATACGCGCTCACGGCGGTTTCCCGCTGATTTCACTACCGTTCGACATGAAGCACCCGTTCGACGATTGGAGCGTTTCCGGCTACGACGGCTTGGAGGTGCTAAACTTTTCTACCACGGCGCGGCGACACATCAATTTTTTGTCGCTCCCGATCATTGTCTATCTGCAGAAAACGCAGGGAATCGCCGCCGTGATTCGCTGGATGGCGACGCGCCCCGATGCCGCTATCGCCCGTTGGGACTCGCTGACGCGGGGAGGGAAGCGGCAAGTTGTTGGTATCGGGTCGCTCGATGCTCACGCGCAGATGAAGATGTTCGGCAGAAAATATCCGATACCGACCTATACCGACTCGTTCCGCGCCTGCCAGACGCACGTGCTAATTGACGTGGGCATCACCGGCGCGGCGCGAATCGCCGCCGTGAACGCCGCGCTTCGTGCCGGACGCTGTTATTTTTCCTACGATTGCCTCGGCGATCCAACCGGGTTCACCTTTGCGGCGACAAACATAGCGAGCGGCGCGGTAGTCCCCATGGGCGAACGTCTTGCCGCGCACGGGGGAGAGAAGGTACGATTTGCGGCGTCCGCGACGAAAGCGTGTGGCGAAAAGGTGTTGCTCCGACTATATAAAGACGGCAAACCGGTAGCGTCATCGGTCGGTGGGACGCTGGAAGTGACGGTTTCGGGCGACGCGGGCGCGTACCGAATCGAAGCGTTCTTGTTCGCGGGGCGTGTCGGGGCATTCTTCTATGGAGTGCGCCCGTGGGTGTACTCGAACCCGGTGTATGTGTCAGAAATCTCACGTTAGAAGCGTGGAGGAAAGTGGCACAATAAAACGGAACTAACCAACCGACTTGTTTGTTTAATGATTGGCATGAAGCGAGAAGCAAGTGCCACAAAGTCCGACCCGATAAACGCCGCACCGACGCCGCGCCCAAACGGAAAGAAACCATCCTTTAATCCTATGACGAGTATTCTACTCAACACCACGTCCCTCGCGGCGCGAACCCTGTGTTTCGACCTGCACCCGCTCTACGCCACGATTTTGAGCGACGGCTCTATCGTGCGTGAGGGCGAAGTCATTGGTCTCGACAACGATCTGAGCCGCGTTCTCCTTGCGCCGTTCACCGGAACATTGCGTACCCTTGTCACCGGTCAGGGCGACGACCGGCGCGTCAAGGTATATTTGACCGAAGGCGCGAGAAACTCGCGCCCGGTGACGTTGTCCGGTGCTGCAAACTACCTTGAAGCAAATCGGAACTGAAATCGACATTATCCCCGTAGAAAGTGCCGACCTGCTTACCTGAGTTCGGGCAGGATGGTGAAGTCGTCGAAGTTGCCTTTCATCGGCTCGCCGAAGTCGCTATTGGTAACTGCCTCGATGAGTAGCCCCCCGCCGACGAAGCAACCTTTCCACGACTCGCCCATGCCGCCGAAAACTTCCTGCTTGTCGCCGCGAGAGCGCATTTGATTGACGCCGACTTTAAAAGCGCGAATCTCTTTCGCGGTGTGTGTTGCCAACTTCTCGTCGTCCGAAGCCAGTGCGGCGACCAATGCGCCATTGGAAATGTTCATTTCACCGACCAATTCCTCGATACGGTTGACCAGCACAATCGAATCAATCGGACCAAACGGTTCGCGGAAGTAAAGTTCGGCACTTTTGGGTAGGTCTACGAGCGAACGCGGCGCAGTGTAGGCAGTCTTGTCCTGATGGGGCAGAAACAGTCTGTCGTCTAACTCCCCCTCGAAAAGTGGTGTCGCGCCCCGTTGCAGTGCGTTCGCGTAAAGATCGTCCAAATCCTGTACCTGTTTTGCTTTGATCACCGGTCCGAAATCGAGATTTGGCAACGCATCGTCGGCGTTATCTACCAACGTCGGGTTGCCGATACGTAGGGAGCGCAGAACCTTTAACTGCGTTTCCAAGAACTTCGGAAACAGGCTTCGTTGCACCACAAAGCGAACATATGCCGTGCATCGTTGCTTGCCATAGTCATATCCTTTTCTGAGTTGCTTCTCCAGACTATCCCAATCGGAGAAATCCCAGACACCGTAGGTGTTGACACCTTCCATTTCAAGCATATAACGCTTGTTTTTATCAATGAGGGAGGCGGCAATATCGCGCCCGCTTGAACGACCGCCAACGAACGACAAGCAGTCTATGTGTTCATTTCTGACCAATATTTCGCTGAGTTGACTGCCCGAACCGGAAACGAGGCTGACGGGGAGACCACACCTTCGCGCAAGCGCAAAAGCAAAACTGAGCGAAATAAAGCCGCCGTCGGTCGGGGTTTTGGCGATAATCGAGTTGCCGGCAAGGACTTGCGCTAATACCGCGTGCATCAGAACCGAAAACGGGTAGTTCCATGAAGCGATATTTGAAACCAGACCGAGCGGGGTGCGACCTTTCATCATCTTGTCTATATTGGCGATGTACCATTGTACGCCTTCGATACACCGACTGATGTCCGTGTGCGCGAGTGTGTAGGTTTTGCCAATCTCCCACATGAGAAGGTAGGCAATCAGATCGGTGTTTTGTGTCAGTAGTTCGAGACACTCGTTGACACGACGTTTGCGCTCGTCTAAATCGGTCTTTGACCAAGCGCGAAACTCCGCGCTCGCAAACTCGACCGCTGCACGAGTCTCCTCACGGCTCAACATGGGCAGTGTACCCAAACACGAGCCGTCTACACAGGAGATGAAGTCGCGTGGCTTGCCGGGGAACTTCCATTCGCCGCCGACAAGATTCACGAAATTGCCATCGTTATCGAATATCTCTGGAGTGATATTTTTTACCTGTGCGAGCAATCCAGTGAACTCAACCTTCGGTGAAACCATTTTTGTCATTATATTTTTCTGCTTTTTCTAATTGCAAAATCACGACCAATGTTGCCCGATTCTGTTTCTTGCCCCCTCACTCTACCAACTTCTGCTATTCGTCGCAAAGCAAAACGTTGTCCCCGACCGATGTGCCGTATCTACTCAAAGATGCGTCGCACGACCGGGAAGATTAGCGCGAGCAGGAAAATTAGCAGAATCCCGAAAGCCGAACCTATAAATATCTGCAAGAAACCGGCTTGCCACACTTGCCGGAATCGCGCCCGAAGCGGCGAAAAGCGATTTGGCATGGCAATATCGCCGCTGATTCGGGTGTCCATCTGCGTCTGCAGGGCGCGGGCGGCACGGATGCCGCTTTCGATTTGGCGCGGTGTCGCCGGGCGCGTGGTCGCGTTCGCCTGCAGAAACGCGCCGAACGAACGCCATCCGAAAAACGCCGCCAGCCCTCCGAAAAGATACGATGCGCCTTCCGGTAGCACACCGCTCAGTGCGGTTCCCAGAATATAGAAAATCATCACCCCAGCAACAAGGTTTGTGGAGCAACGCGGATGGACGCGGGGCATGGTCGTCACCACGTCGGGCAGGAGCGGTTCGCCGCGCTCAAGGGCGTGTACCACCTGATGCTCCGCCGCGTGATAGCCCGCGAGCGGCGTTGCCCGTAGCAGAGCAAGAAACAGCGTCATCTGCGCCACGATTTGCACGGTCTGCGTGAGCGGTTCGGGAAGGGTGTTATAAAGTTGCGTTGCGCCGGGGAAGTAACGCGCCGCGGCATACGACGCGGCGATAATCGCGCCCAAACCGAGCGTGTGAAGCGTAAAGGTGAGCAAGCCGGTCGCCGCGAGCGCGACCGCGCCGACGCCGCCCGACACCGTGCCGTTCGTCAGGTAGACTCCGAGCGGGGTCGCCATGCCGCCAATCTGCGACGGCACGAACGGGCGGTGCAGGTCGTAAAGCAGATCGGAGCGCGACACCATGCCGAGGTAATACGGCGCGTCCCGCGATTCCACCACCGGTAAAGCATCGCGCCCGGCACGGTCAAAGCGGACGAGGACATCCGCCCGGTCGTCGGTCGGCACGGCGCAGTTATCCGGCGAGACGGGAGCGCAAACGTCGCCTGCCGTACCGCGCCCGCGAAGCGTTTTTTGTTCCGCGCCGCTCGCCGACAAAAGCCGGTCGGTGATACTTTGCGCGGTGACGATTCCGACTAATCGCCCCGTGAGTAGCGCGGAATGGGAACCGGGCGCATCCACCACGGCAACCGTGCCATACGGTGAAACGCGGAGCAGTTCGCAAACCGTGGCGAACGGTACGTCCGGCGACACGGCGCGTTGGCGACGGGCGAGGGTTTGCACAAAAGGAGCGTTGGCGTTATTTTCGGCGGAGGGAATCATCGGTTCAATGGCAAAACGGGGCGCGGGGCAAACCCCTGCGCCGATATATACGGTATACTGCGAAAACGCCGCGCAGGTTTCCTTTTTCCTTCGTCGTGAGGCGTTTCCTTTCATGCCGACGCTTTTGCCACTCGCTGATACGCCGACCTCTGCCGATGCCGCATGGACGGCGTTCGTTTCGCGGCGCGAACAACTCTCTCGCTCAATGCACCTGCACGTTTGCAACGGGTGCGACGGATGCGGGGGGCGTTGCACGGCGGGCTTTCTCGTGACGCGGGAGGAATACGACGCGGTGCAAGCGTTCCTTGCCGATGCCAACCCGGCGGAAGTTTCGCGTGTCGCCGCGCAAAACAAAATCGTGCCGTGGGAAGGCGCGGAAGAAACCGGAGCCACGGTAACGCTGTGCCGTTACCGAGACACCGAACGAAACAACTGCTCCGTGTATCCCGCCCGCCCAACAATATGCCGTTTGTTCGGGCAAACCGCGTGGCTTCCCTGCCCCATTGAAGCCGTCCCCGATTATCCCGAAGCCGCACCCGGCGTTTGGAATGCGTACCGCCGTTTCGAGCGGCGCACATGGGAGGGGTGGGAGGAAGACTGGGCGGTTGCCGAAAAGAAAACCGTCGTGCTATAATCGGCGCGTTGCACGGTTTAGGGGGATGCGGAAACAATTCTATACCCACTGCTACGAATGCCGGAAACCTTTAGGACGTGAGTGCCTTCAAAACAAAGGAAACAAAATGTAATTTTTTGTTACCGTCTTGCAGGAAATAAACCGGGACGCGGCGAAACAAACCATCGCGCCTCGCCTTCCCGTGAGAATGGATGGCAAGACGCAATGCAACGCAAAAATCTTTCGCGTATCTCTTGGCAATAATTTCAGGGAAAAGCCATGCGGCATTCCCGGTAAACCGCCCGCGATTATGATGTAGGAAAGACAGTGCCGGTTTACGCTGAATCGGCGCACGACTATTTTACGGCACGAACCGTTCGTGCCAAACGTGACTGTAAAGCAGAAACGTTGTTTGACAGGTGCCTTATGGAGGGGAACCCCGCTTTGAAGTTCGCTTATACGTATCGGCAATCCATCGCTTTCGCGCTGTACATGACGCTTTTGACCGGCATCGCCGCGCCAGCGATGGCTCGCCCTGTTTCCGGCAACGCCGCCCTTAGCGCGGTCGCCGCTTCCGCCGTCGCGCAAACGCCGCGCCCAAAGCCCGCGTTAAAGCGCGAGCCGACAAAGCGCACCGGCTTTGTCACACCGCGCAAAAACAACGCCGACGAAGCCTCCGGCAAACTCGTTCCCGATGGCGTCACGCTTCGCTCCACAGCGGGAGTCAAGGGTTTTGAACGCACCCGCGTACAGGTCGGCGGCGCGAATGGCGTTAACGTCCAAGAGCAAGTCGTTGATATTACCAACTTCGACACGCGCACCCGCACCCCCGGCGTAATTACGTCGTCGCCGCTGTCGGACGAGATTGACCCGTACTGGTCGCCGGACGAGCAGTTCATTTTCTTCGCCTCGAACCGCGACGTGTTCGGAACGCCCGATTCAGGAACCGCCGATTCGTTTGACGGCACGCCCGACAACTACCAACTCTACCGGATTGCCTCCAACCCGTCGCCTGGCGCAGCCGGTCAACTCGCCCGCCTGACCAACGAACCCGGCGCAATTCACCGCTTCCCGACTGTGAGTGCGTCGAACCGATTGGCGTTTATCAAATCCGTTGCCGGTAGCACCGATTTTCAACTGTACAGCGCGGCGGTTCCGCCCGGTGCGCTCCCGAACACGGCAACCGCGCAGATTCCGGCGGCGACGGTTTCGCCCGCTATCGCCTCGCTTACCGCGGGTCGGCAGGTCGGCGGGCGCAACATCCTGCGCGTCGGGCGACCGGCATGGCTGACCGGAACCGAGATTGTTTTTTCCGCCGACCTGTCGGACGGTCAAAGCGATGTTTTAGTGGTCAACGTGCAAAGCGGTTTTATTCGCGCTTTAACGAACAGCCTTGCCAGTGAAGCGAACGTCGCCGTGTCGCCCGATGGCGGCGTGGTCGCGTTCGACTCCAACGCTTCCGGCTACAATGTGGCGGCTCCCGCGGCAAGCACCGGAATCGCCGCGAACAACGTTCGCAACGTTTTCGTTGTCAGCAGTATCGGAACCGACGCCGTGCAAGTGACCGGGGGAACCGGCTCCGGCGTGGGAACTGGCGTGTCGAGTGTGCAACCGGCGTGGTCGCGCTCCTCGGTGACGCCGTTCTTTGGAACCGAATCGCGCTCCTTTCTCGCGTTCGCCTCGAACCGCCAACCCGGTGTCGGCGGGGCGGGCTTTGTCGCCACCGCGAACGGCTCGAAAGATATTTACTACCTCGCCGCCTTAACGCAAAACGTGAACGGCGCACCCGGCTTGCTGATCGAAGGCACGAACTTTCCCGCCGGTCCTACCCCGACGTATGCGAGTGTTGCCACCGGCTCGATCATCAAACTCGACACCGGCGACCTGCAAGCGAACAACTCGTATCGCTGGGACGATTCGTACCCGACCTTCCCGCCGCTACTGAACGCGCTTCGC
>JACMIU010000105.1 GCA_014380985.1 Armatimonadota bacterium
CGGTGAAGAAGTGAGGGATCTATTTCGACGTGTTGACAGGAAGAATACGAAGGTTGGTTGGTTCAACCAGTATGGTGAACGTTTATTCGGGGTAATACTGCCTACTGACAGATTGGGCGTCCCGGTATCGGCAGAAACTCCGATAATGAGTGGGGGAGGGTATTTCGTGAAATCCAATGAAATCAAAACCGATGCGGAGCGAAATTTTGCGATAGACACGAAAAAAAGCAAATCAACTACTAAAGAAGCAACGCGCCATTCGCCTGTTATGTTAGCGTCAGGATCGCAACGTATTCACGATTACGTAAGATCAATCAACATTGATGGAGTAAAATATATTGTTGATGATGCATTGTCAAACAAAGTGATCACCATCATAGGAGATCAAAAAAACTTTGCAACGATAACTCAGGCGATTGTTGAACTATACGCACTTGATCTCAAAAAACAAAAGGATGGAATATATAAAATATCATGCAAACAAGTGAAAGTGGCAGGATCACCCATCGAACTCAAAAAGGGTCTTGAAGAATGCCTTCCGTCTTCATTATCTCGTTATCTAAAATCTCAAGCCATTCATGAAGTTGAGAAAAGGGCGAACGAAAACCCGACCAGAAAGGGAAGAGACTTATTACTTGCGTCGAGGGTGTTCGGCAAAGCAGTGCGAGATATGAGGGTAGCGGCAGTGCAAAAGTTCGATGATACAGCGACATCCATGGGAGCAAAGAGCGAGCCTTTGCTCTTTGCAGCGTTGGATGAACAAGGTAAAGATGCCTTAGGGCTTGTTTTACTGGCATCTTGTCTACCGAACATGAGCGAAGTTTGGTTAACCATGACTGCAGTCGTTACAAACTTCAACAACGGGGTAGTTCACTTTGATACTGTGGTGCAAAACGGTGTGCGAAAAAAAATCGTTCTGCTCTCTGCACCTGAGACTGAAGAAGGTCGGTACAGTTCCTATGGTTGGTACATTCCCGTGACAGACGCAACCCCTTAGCAAGTTTTATGACCAGTAAAAACCGCGCCTCAGTAATTCGCTTGCTAGGGCGCGGTTTTGCCACCACACCCGCTTGACAGTTGGCTGATGCCGCTGTAAAATCCGGCTGGCGTCTTGTTCCAATTTCTCTACTGATAAAGTTGCTTATACATACTAAGAGCGATTTTTGCCGATAAGACTGGCATAACCGCGTTTCCAACTTGCGTGAACTGGCGGGCAACAGGTCCTGTAAGGATGTAATCATCAGGAAATTTTTGCAAGCGGGCGCACTCACGGACGGAGAGAGTACGAGGAATCTTTGGATGCAGATGCGAACGCCCGCCCCCATTCATGCCACCCGCAATAACGGTTTTGGATGCAAGTGATGGATTCAACCTATCTACCCTACCCAATTCATCACGTTGCCCGTAACGTAGTTCCATTTACCTTAGAACAGAATATGACTTATGATTGCGCGTCAAATGGTTGCTAAGGCGATCTACTGGCTTTTCAAAGGCGCGGAGTAGTGTAACATTTTGTCTGTAAAAGTTGGTTTGCAGACAAAATGTTACACTACTGGCGCACGCCGCGAACAGAAAGGCGCATTCCGGCAAAAAGTCTGATGTTGACAAACATCTGAAACGGTCCCTTGAAGAAGCGACTTCCGCTACAACTGTCGCGCCAGCCTACGCGCCCGCGTATCTGATGCTCGGTAAGATGCTCGTTGAACAGTCGGAATGGGACACATTGCAGAAGCGAACCGACGAAGCGCAGTCGGTGAAGGTACAAGCCGTGCAAGCCTACAAACGCGCCGCGTCGCTCGGCAAGGGCGATATGAAGGCGGCGGCACAAAAGGAGTTGCAGTCCCACTGGCTAAAGAGCGTGAAGCCAACGCCCTAACCGGCTACGCGCTACGCCGCCTGTCCGTCGTCGCGCAACCGTTCGTAGCGCAGGTACAGGCGGCGTTCGTTTTTCACCGTGCGCCACTCGTTATCCATTTGCGCCATGCCCAACTTTTCCAGAACCCGACGCGAGGCACGGTTTTCGACATCGGCAAAGGCGACAAGGCGCGTGAGGCGAAGCGTGTCAAAGGCGTACCGCAGCGTGAGATTCGCCGCTTCGGTCATGATGCCGCGCCCCCACTGCTCCTTCGCCAGTAGGTAGCCGATTTCCGCGCCGGTTTGCAGGTATCGGCGCATGTCTACAAGGTCGGTAGAGCCGATCAGCGCACCAGTTTCTTTGCTGATGACCGCGAAGCACAGGGCGTCGCCGCGTTTGCGTCGTGCTTCTTGGTCGCGGATGAACGGCAGAATCGCTTGCGGTGTTCCCATCGGTTCCCACGGCAGAAACTGCGTCACTTCGGGGTCGCGGGCGATGCGCCACATCGCGTCGGCGTCCGATTCGCGCAGTATCCGCAAACGCACCCGGTCGCCCTCAATAACCGGGTCGGTGGTGTCCACCGCTTTCGCTACCGCAACGCGGTGACGTTTGAACGCCCACGGGAACACGGCGGACAGGGCGCGAAGGGCGACTTCCACGCTTTACCCGCCCGCCCCGCCTGATTTCGTGAGCGCGTACATTAGCAGAAGCGCGGCAAGGCAACACGCCGCCGTGATGCCGTAAATCGTCCAAACGGCTTGCTTGACCGATAAGCCCCGGTCGCGGAGCAGATGATGAATGTGCGTTTTGTCAGCTTTGAGCGGGTTTTTGCCGCCTAAAAGCCGCACAATCGCCACGCGGAAGCCGTCGAAAATCGGAACCCCTAACACCAAGCCGGGAACCAGCACCGCCAGAATCGTCGGGATTTTCGCCGTGCCGACCACGGCAAGCCCCGCCAGCACGAAGCCTAAGAAGAACGAGCCGATACTGCCCATGAAGATGCTCGCCGGGTTGTAGTTGTGACGCAAAAAGCCGATACACGCCCCGGCAAGCGCGAACGCCATCAGCGCGACCGCCGCCTCGCCGCGTGCCGCCGCCATTAGCCCCATTGTGGTTGCCGCAATCGCGCACACGCCCGATGCCAAGCCGTCCAAACCGTCCAAAAAGTCAAAGGTTTTTGTGGCGACGAAGTACCAGCACATCGTTATCGGCACGGACAGCGAGCCAAGTTCGACGTAGTTGTTGGCATTGTACACGCCGTCCGCGCCGGGCGGCGCGAACGGGTTGGTAACGCCGTCGATCCGTGCGCCGAGCGACGCCGCGACAAAGCCGCCAAGCAGTAAGCCGCCCATTTGCACGAACGGATGCAGGTCTTTCTTGTCGTCCCACAGCCCGATAGTTGCCACAATCGCGCCGCCAATCAGGATACCGGCGATAGGGTGTTCGCCCTTGCCGACGGGAAGCGCGAACTCTTGCCCGATGAGAAGCGGGCGCAAAAGCAGTAGCACCGACGCGAAGCCGATGAACATGGCGAGACCGCCCCAGAGTGGCATTTCGGCATCGTGCGAATCGCGGGCGCGAACCTCGCGCACGGCGTTGAAGCGCAGGGCGAGGGCTTTCACGAGTGGTGTAATGAGTGCCGTGAGAACCCCGGCGAGCAGGGCGGCAACCGCCATCGGGAGCAGGATTTTATTCATTTGTTTCCCGTTACGCTTTCGACTACTGGCGTAGTTCCTGCCGTCTCCTGTATCGTCATCAGGGGCGACGGCGGCACGATGTCCGGCATCGGCACGATTTCGACGCCCGCCCCTGCTAAGACTTCCCGCGCCCAGCCTTCCGGCGCGACTCCGGCGAACACGACGCGCACGATTCCCGCGGCGACAATCATGCGGGCGCAAACGTGGCACGGTCGGCACGTCGCGTACATCGTGGCGTTCTGTGTCGAGACGCCGTGCAGTGCCGCTTGCATCAGGGCGTTCTGCTCGGCGTGTAACGTGCGAACACAGCGACCCTCTTCTAACAAACAGCCGACCTCGGTACAATGCGGCTGACCGGGCGGCGACCCGTTGTAGCCCGTCGAGAGAATCCGCTTGTCGCGCACGATCACCGCCCCGACATGGCGACGCAAACACGTCGCCCGCTTCGCTACCTCGAACGCGATTCGCATAAAGTATTCATCCCACGGCGGTCGTGTTTCCACAGCTAAAAATCGTCCTCTGTAGCGTTTTCCAAGTATCCCTGCTGTTCGTGCGGCGTTAAAGTCAATACACTACTAATTCGCCTTTGTTCCTCGACAGGCAACTCGCGTAAAACATTCCAGAGCGAACGTTGCCGCTCTCGATGTGCAACACCATCATAACCAGACCAAGCCATAACTCCCCCCACTTGTCCGCCCGGAAACGTGTCAAAGGAAAGTTGTGCATTTTGGAAACGGTTGCTGATCTGATCCGTTAAATGGGCGATAAAAGTTTCCATCTTATTAATCCCGTATCTACCAGTTTGTTAGCGGCGTCCACGATCCTTTCTGCATTATGCTTCACGGGATCGTCTCGCGTGGCTGAATTATTCTTCCCGATGATATGAAGTCGCTTTGCCAGAACGTAGACCTTCATAGATTCTACGGAGCGATACCGATGATTGTTCTGCCAGCGTGCGATAATTTCGCTCAGTAGAGCCGTCACTGCCTCTTTTTGCGTGCGCTTCATGCCATCGTGAAAGTTCCCCGTATGACTTGGCGATATAAGTCATGTTTCGCGTCATCCTTTGCTCCTGCACGCAAACGATACGCATGAAACAAACATTCAACGGCGACCCCGCTCAAATATGTGGCGAGAACATAATCCGGCACGGGGTCGTTTATCAATTGGGTTGCTCGGTTCACTCTCGCCCGACACGCTTCTATATACACGATTTTGTTAAAACCGCTTACCGTGGACTCCATGCGCCTACCCCCAAAGCGGGAACCGATTGCACAATGCTTTCACGTCGCGGCGCACGGCGGTGATGTTTATTTCGCTGTCCTTGTCGGTCAAGGCGCGGTCAATCAGCGTGGCGATTTCACCCATTTCCCCTTCGCGCATACCGCGTGTCGTGACAGCGGGCGTTCCGAGACGCAGGCCCGACGTGACGAACGGCTTCGCGGTGTCATACGGCACTAAGTTTTTGTTTGTCGTGATTCCGGCGTCGTCCAGAACTAACTGCGCGGTTTTGCCGGTGATGTTTTTCGGGCGCATATCAATCAGCATCAAGTGATTGTCGGTTCCCCCAGCGACCAATCTGTAGCCGAGACCGCCGATAGCATCCGCGAGGGCGACGGCGTTGCGGCGAATCTGGTTCTGGTACGCCGCAAACTCCGGCGTCTTCGCTTCAAGGAACGCGGTCGCTTTTGCCGCGATAACGTGCATCAGAGGCCCGCCCTGCATTCCCGGAAACACCGCTTTATCAATCGCTTTCGCGTGTTCCTCGCGGCACAGAATCATGCCGCCACGGGGACCGCGGAGCGTTTTGTGCGTTGTCGTGGTGACAAAATCGGCGAACGGCACGGGCGACGGATGCTCGCCCGCCGCCACCAGTCCGGCGATATGCGACATATCCACCAAAAACAGTGCGCCCACTTCGTCGGCGATTTCGCGCATTTTCGCCCAGTCAATCGTGCGCGGGTAGACCGTCGCACCGCCCAGAATCAGTTTCGGCTTGTGCGTGTGCGCGAGTTCGCGCATCTGGTCGTAGTCCAAATACTCGTTGTCTTTTCGCACGCCGTAGTGGACGGCGTTGTATAAAAGACCGGAAAAGTTGACCGGCGACCCGTGTGTCAGGTGTCCGCCTTGCGCGAGGTCGAGGGCGAGGAACGTGTCACCCGGCTTCAACACGGCGAAGAAAACCGCCATGTTCGCGTTCGCGCCGGAGTGCGGCTGAACGTTCGCGTGGCCCGCGCCGAACAGGGCTTTGGCGCGGTCAATCGCCAGCGTTTCGATCACGTCCACCCATTCGCACCCGCCGTAGTAGCGTTTGCCGGGATAGCCTTCGGCGTACTTGTTGGTCAGCGACGAGCCTTGCGCCTCGCGGATAGCACGGCTGACCACGTTCTCGGACGCGATGAGTTCTAACTTGTCGGATTGGCGTTCGTCTTCGCCCTTGATAGCGTCGAAGATTTCGGGGTCAACTTCGGCGAGCGGTGCGCTGAAGTTGGGGGCGAATCGTCCGGGGAGGGTCGCTGCTTGCGCGGATAAATCGGTTTCTAAAAGTGCCACGGGGATAAAGTCCTGTTCTAAATGATCAAACAATGATAGTGCTTTGATTGTAGCACGGGCGACGCAGGTACACCAACGGCACGGTATTCGCATTTGTGGGCGGGGTTATCGAATCCGGTACACCCGCGCCGCCAGTCCCCCGGCGTTCGCTTTCTCGAACACGACTTCGACCTTGCCCGCCGCGACCGCTTCCGGCAGAAACGTTCGCCATGACTGATTCATCGCCGACGAGTCCGAGCGGATGAGGGCGGTAGTGGCGTCGTCGGTTAAAATGTAATCGTAGCCACGGTGTTTGAAATCGGACAGCCAATCGTCGGCGGTGGCGTAGGTATCCCACGGTAGCAGAGTTCCGCTGTGATTCGGGTTTGCCCATAAAATCGGGCGGTCAATGTAAAATCCGAACACCACGTCGAACAACGCGACTTTCGCATTCGGCGGCGTGTTGTCGTTTATCCACGCACTCGCCGGGTAAAGGGTGTCCATCCA
>JACMIU010000007.1 GCA_014380985.1 Armatimonadota bacterium
CTTCAAAAACTTTGTGTCCTTCGTGGTTTGAAACAGTAGGGTGCTGTACCCAAGGGGCTAAGGGGCAGGTCTGCAAAACCTTTACCGGCGGTTCGAGTCCGCCCGGCACCTTAAATCGAACGGGCGAAGCGGTTATCCGCTTCGCCCGTTCCGTTTGTCTCGATTACGCCTTCGTCTTGTAGTGCAGAATCGCGTGCTTGAACACCGTGATCTCGTCCCGGTTTTCGTCCGCGATGCAGATCGAATAATCATCGTACCAGCGCACGACGCCTTCAACCGTTGTTCCACTGGTCAGCGTGAACGATAGCGTTCGGCGTTCGTCGCGGGCGCGGATCATCTCCGCGTCGCTACGCTGTACTGTCGGCGGACGGTCATTCCCGCCACTCGGTGCAATGTTCATTTCAACACCTCCTTGTGCGAACGATGCGCACGTTTCTGCAATTAGCCTTCGGTGGTCGCTGCCGGTGCTTCCGTGGTTTCGGTCGTCGGAGCGGAGGTCTCGACGGGGGCGGTGTTCTCCGCAGGCGCATCACCTTCTGCCGGGGCGGATGCCTCCGATACGGGCGTGTCTCGCGGTCGGTCTTCGCGTGGTCCATCACGGCGCGGTCCACGGTCATTACCGTACTCACGCCGGTCGCCACGTGGTCCACCGTCTCGCGGTCCGTCGCGGCGTGGTCCACGGTCATTCTGCGGGCGCGGCGCGGGCGTCGTTTCCGAGGCGCGGCGCGATACCGGTCGGCTGATCTTCTGTGCGGCGGGCGCAGTAACAACACCGGTCCCGGTAATGGCGATACCTTTCGCCGCTAATTTTTTCCGTTCCTCAAGCCGCTTACGAGTGCGGCGGAGTTCTTTTTGTCTGACTCGCATACTGACGTAATAAACCTTTCTTTCGCCGCCACGACGAAAGCGCGGGAGCGTTAAACACAACGTCGCAGTATACCGCAGAGATCGTTTCACCGCCAAGACGCCACAGGATTTCAACCACAAAGGGCACAAAGTTAACGAAGGAAACAAAGGGTTCTAAGGTTTCCGCTACGCTCGTCAAGTGAGGTCGATTCACGGAAACGGTCCGCCCAGCCCTTAAACCCCTTTGTTTCCTTCGTTAACTTTGTGCCCTTTGTGGTTGAAATCCTGTCACGACGGGAGAGAAGCAGCGGCTTTTGCGATGGCGATGAAGTCTCCGGCTTTGAGGCTCGCGCCGCCGATCAACCCTCCGTCGATGTTGGGTTGGACCAGTAGTTCCGACGCGTTATCCGGTTTCATCGAGCCGCCGTACAGGATGCGTACCGTTCCGGCGGTCTCAGCATCGTACAGATCGGACAGCGCGGCGCGAATCACGCCGCAAACGCGGTCGGCTTCATCGGACGAGCAGGTTTTGCCCGTACCGATAGCCCAGACCGGTTCGTAGGCGAAGACGATGTGCGTCATCTGCGTAGTGGATATTCCGTCGAGTGCGCCTTCGACTTGTGCCTGAATGACGCCGTCCGTGGTTCCCTCTTCGCGCTCCGACAGCGTTTCGCCGACACAGATCACTGGCTTCAAATTCGCGGCGAGAGCGGCGACCGCTTTCCGATTCACCGAAGCGTCCGTTTCGCCGAAATGCTTCAAGATGCCTTCGGTGAAATCGGGTTCCGCGACGCCGAACCGTCCCCGACGCTCCGAGTGCCCGATCAGCACATAGGAAACCCCGGCGTCGGCGAGCATTTCGGGCGAGAGTTGCCCGGTATACGCGCCCGCCGATTTCCAGTACACGTCCTGTGCTCCCAGCGCGACCCGTTCACTGCCGCCGAGGATGCCTTTCAGCGTATATAGGACGGTGGACGGCGGACAGACGACGATCTCGGCCCCCGAAATACCCTCGGATTTGCTCAGTACCTCGCCGATAAGCGCGGTCGCTTCGGCGGCAGTGCCCTTGTTCATTTTCCAGTTGCCCGCGATAAGCGGAGTTCGCTTCAGCATATTGTCTAAGTGTCCTTGACTACAGAGTTTCGCGGTTACGTTTCGGCAAGCCGTGACGCTTTTCCTGCTCGTGGCAACATCTGTGCCTACCACGCCGCTACGACGGGAGAAACGCTTCGTACCGAACCATAACCGTGACAACAGAACTCAACGGCAAAACCTGCGTTAGGAATGTTGAAGGCAAAATGGGATCTTGGGAAATAGAAACAGGCAGATTGTTTTCAGGAAAGCAAGTGCCAATAGATTGCAGGGCGAATCTCTTGTAAATGTGCCAGAAGCGTCTGCTTCAAAATATCTAAAGTCACACTACTATCCATTCCGATATAGCCAGAATTCTTCAACTTTTTCCCGATCTGCTCAAAAACCGATTGCACGGCTTTTTCCGATTGTGCCGAATTCGGGAAAAGTAGCGATGCGATTTCGCTTTTGCTTCGGTTCATTATTAACAACGCACCGATCTGTTTCTCCGTAGAAGAAAAAACCAACCGCCGCTCCCGGAACTCAAACATTTCATGGAGCCAGTTGCCCAATTCTATATCGCAACGGATCGTGTCCGGTATACAAATCTGATCCGAGGATCGTTTATCTGGAGTGGCACACAGTAGGTATCGTTCGCGTCCTCTACCCACACTTGCATTATCTGCATAATCCCGTAGCAACTTGAGTCCCGCAAAGCACATAACGTTTTTGATGTCCGTTCGAACAATATCAACAAACCAGGAACGGATACGAAAACCGCCGAAAGAGCGCACTGCTGACGCCCGCATCCATTGGGAGTATTCCAAAGTCCGTCGCAATTGTTGCGGTGCCCCCCCCAATATCGGAGAAAAAAGCATCATTGGAATGAGGCAGTGCAAATCTACCCCCGCCTCCATTTCAGCGGGTGTAAGACAAGGATTTGTTCCGATCTGCTTGAAGTGGAAGTCGTAGTACCGTCGCAGAAAATCCATTCCAACATTCTTGATGGCAACATTTTTCACAAGGCGGGTCGCGTATTCGTGTGTAACAAAGACAGTGAAAAACAAAGACAAAAAACTGCGGTTTACAACAATACCATCTTTAGAGGGCGTTACGTATTCTGTCCAAAGAAGATGTCCTATTCCTTCACTGGCCAATTTTTTCCATGCCTCGATAACTTCACGTCGTTGGATGGAAAAGTCATAATACGCACTTCGTTCCAGCAGTTCAAAACACTTGCCTAAATCTTCTGACGAACGCGGATACGATTCTTGAATCATTTATTCGTTTCTACCGCGCTTAGAGATGGCATTAGCCTCAAGAACCTGTATAGCGCAGACAACCGTATAGAAAAATCTTAATCCATTATCATGAAAAATTACGTCGTGCAAGAGTCAAAAGACATTTTTTGCTTATCAGGAAGGTGCTATCCTTCCTTCATGAAACGCATTTTTATAAACGTAAGCCTTGCCCTTGCCGTACTGACCATCCTTTCCTTGACTACGACCTCCAATGCCCAGAACCTCATCACAAACCCCGGCTTTGAGAGTGGAATCAACAGTTGGACGCTCACCGGAAGCGGCAGATCTGACACTTACGCTTTTTACCGCGATATGACGCCGACTCCCCCCGCGTTTGGCTCACGCTTGTTTGCATTCAACACCGGCGACGGCACTCCCAACGCGGTGCTGTCCCAGAGTTTCGCCACGACGCCGGGGGCGACTTATAGCGTGTCCTTTGTCTTTGGAAATTACTCCACAGCACAACCCAGCACGCAAAGCATTACCGCCGACGTCGTGAACACTGCCGATAGCGCGGTTCTTAACTTCGCCATCGCCACCGATAGCGTGCCGGGGCGACAGAGCACGTTTAACGCTGTC
>JACMIU010000106.1 GCA_014380985.1 Armatimonadota bacterium
GCGCCTCCGAAGCACCAGTTCGCCCACATCGGTTCGCCCCCGACCGGCGACGATTTGCGCCACAGGTCAGAGTTATGGTGCGCCGTCCAACCGCTCATGCCGTAGTTGATACGGGCGGTCTCCGCGCCGGTTATGGCAAGTTCGCAGATAAATCGTAACAACGGCTCGTGGCACTCGGACAGGTTCGTGGTTTCGGCGAGCCAGTAGTTCATTTGTGCGTTGATATTGAGCGTATAGTTGCTACTCCACGGCGGGCGCAGTTCGGCATTCCAGATGCCTTGTAGGTTCGCGGGCTGGGTTCCGGCGCGACTGGACGCGATTAGCAGATACCGTCCGTAGTGGAACAACAGCGCGGCAAGCGCGGGGTCTTGCGTCTCCTGAAAGCGGCGGATTCGCTCGTTTGTCGGCAGGTCGGCTTCGGCAACGTTCGCGCCCAAATCGAGCGACACGCGGCGAAACAACGCTTGATGGTTGGCGATATGCCGTTCACGTAGTTGCTCGTAAGTCCCGGAAACAGCGGCGTTTAAGTGGGCTTGAGCGGCGGCAACGGGGTCGCGTCCATTCGGATTGTCGGCGTCCACAAAACTTGTTGCGAGGGACAGGTACAGCGTCACGGCGTCCGCGCCCGCGATTCGCAAGCCGTCGTCATCCGTCGCGGCGACGGTTCCACCTTCGGTATCAGCGTAAAGTATCGCGGCGAACGTGATACCGCCCTCCGCGTACTCAACCGGGTTGTCGTCCCTGACATAGTTCGGCGCGGTGTGCGTTGGCGCGGCTCCCGTCATCAACAAAAAGCGGGTTTCGCGTAGGCGAATCTCGTGGCGTAACTGGGAATCAAACCGCACCGTGAGCGAAACGCTTCCCGGCATATCCGCACTGATTCGCACCACCATCAGTTGATCCGGCGCGGACACAAACGCTTCGCGGGTGTACGTCACGTTTCCGATGCGGTAGCGCGTGGTGGTAATCGCGGTGTCAAGGTCGAGTTCGCGGTGGTAATCGGAAACTTCGCCTGTGTCGTCCGCGAACAAAAACAGGTCGCCGAGCGGCATATACGCTTCGCCGAACGCGCCTTGCATCGCCTTGCACAGTTCGTTGGCGTCGTCGTACCGACCGTCCAAAGCGGCGCGGCGGGCTTCGGGTAGCACCGCAAGCGCACCGGGATTGTTGCCGGGTTGGTTCGCCGCGCCCGACCAGAGCGTATCCTCGTTCAGTGCGAACCGCTCCGTGTGCGTCCCGCCAAACACCATCGCCCCGACGCGCCCGTTGCCGAGTGGCAGGGCGTCCGTCCACTCCTGCGCGGGTTTGTTGTACCAAAGTTTCATGCGAATCAGTGTACCCTCTAACTGTTCGGCACGACGCAACCAACGCGATTTTGCCGTGTCCTCTATTCGGTAGCCATGACAAGGTTCACCGACGATTTACTGCTTTTAGAGGAACTTCGCCGCGCCGGTTCCCTGACCGACGACGAGTTCGTCATTGCGAAAGCGAGGGTACTGACGGGCAACGCCGACGCGGGCGCGGCGAAAGCACAAGCGCGATTAGCCGAGGAAACGAACGCGAAACTGCAACGGCTCGAACTGCAAAACCAACTGATGGAGGTGGAAAACCGTTGGGACGACGCCCACGAGGTTCTGATGGTAAGCGACAAGTACGGCAAGAAATCCGTGCCAACAGGGAGCGACTCGGTAGCGATGGTGATTTCCGCAGTTTTTGTCACGGTGGTTCTTAGCGTGGTAGGGGCTGCGGTAGACAGTGCAATACCGGTAATCGCGGGATTCATTTGTTTGTTGTTCCTTTTGATCGGGGCGGCGGTTATGTCCGACAAGGCGAACCGGTACGCACAGGCGGAATCTTATTATCTAAGCGAAAAGTCCGACATTGAAAGCCAAATCGAGGCGTTGGAAACGGGGCGCGGCAAAAGCGGCGCAAACCGGTAAAGGTCGCGCCCGACGAAAAATCATTCGCTCACCACCGGTTTCGCGGGCGTCGCCAGCACCCGGTCTACCCGGTGTCCGTCCATGTCCATCACCTCGAACGTCGCGCTCGCCCACTCAAACCACTCTCCGACCGACGGGATATGCCCGACCCTCGCCATCACGAAGCAACGGAGCATTCCGACGCGGCGATTTCAGCGACAGTGAGAGGTAAGTCGGCGGCGTCGCCCTTGCTTATGTGCCAAGCCGCAGATAACCCAGACCATGCGAGTACCCACCGTAACACTCGCTCACGCTCTATTCCCGCCATCTGGGCAACAATATTTGCCAACTGACCGACACGACCGGGAGCCGTCGCGGTATCAAAGTCCGGGTTCGTAAACAGGTTCGCATAATCGAAGCCGCGTTCACCGTGAAGCCCTTTCGGGTCAATTGCCAACCATCCCCGCGCACCAAAGTCAAGCACGTTTCCGTGATGAATGTCGCCATGCAACGCGACTACATCTTGCGGGTCTTCCAATAACTTGCGGGCAGTATCGGCAGAGCAGCGCAAAATACCACCGTGAATATCGGTGACGGGTTGCAACTCACGAAACCACTCTTTGAGTGGAACGAGAGGCGGAGTGGGTTTGTTGCGCGGCGAATGGAGACGCGCAACACTTTCGCAAAGGATGCAGGTGGCTTGGTCATCCTGCCCGCTTTGTGCCATTGCGACGAGTGAGCGCGTTTCTCCCGCCCGCTCCAGCAGAAGAGCCGCGCCGTCGTGCGCCAGTACCGAAGCCGCGCCGTCACCATTCCACCATACCATGAGCGCGTTGCCCGATTCTTCCTCGGCTACCCCCGCGATCTTGAGCATGGCAGGCACTCCATTTTTGCGGACGGGCAACAAACGGCTATTGCGCGTGATTATAGGATCGCCGTCGGGTGTTAAACCCCAAAGTGCTAAGAAGTTGTCGAACATACTTCAATTATAGCACCCATGACGCAGGACAAAACCGGGAACCGCCCCGCCCCGCTTGCCATATCACGAAGCGGAGGTATCGAACAATGGCAATGCGGTACAAACTTTTGGGGCGCAGTGGTCTGCGCGTTTCGGAAATGTGTCTTGGCACAATGACGTTCGGCGAAGATTGGGGCTGGGGCGCGAGCCGCGACGAATCGAAGGCGCAGTACGATGCGTTCACCGAGGCGGGCGGCAACTTTGTGGACACGGCGAACCTGTACACCAACGGTTCCAGCGAAAAATTAGTCGGCGAGTTCGTCAAAGCCGACCGCGAACGAATCGTTCTGGCGACCAAATACACGATGGGTGTCCTTCGACCCGGCGACCCGAACGGCAACGGCAACCATCGCAAAAACTTGGTGCAATCGGTTCACAATTCGCTGAAGCGTCTCGACACCGATTACGTTGACCTCTTGTGGGTTCACGCCTACGACTTGCTGACACCGGTGGACGAAATGATGCGTGCGCTCGACGACCTTGTGACGCAGGGCAAAGTCTTGTATATCGGCGTTTCCGACGCGCCCGCGTGGATTGTTTCGCAGGCAAACACGCTTGCCGATTGGCGCGGATGGACACCGTTTACCGCTTTGCAAATCGAGTATTCGCTCCTGCAACGCACCGTGGAGTCCGACCTATTGCCGATGGCGCGGGCGTTTGATTTAGCCGTCACGCCGTGGTCGCCGCTCGCGGGCGGCGTGCTGACCGGCAAATACAACAAACCCCGCGAAGACGGGCAGGAATCGCGCTACGCCGAGGGCGAAAAGTCGCCGTACATCAACGACAAGAATCTGCAAATCGCGCAACTCGTGGTAGATATTGCGGGCGAAGTCGGAGCGTCCCCGGCGCAGGTCGCGCTGGCATGGCTCCTCGAAAAAGGGCGACACCACGACGGCGTGATGATCCCGATTGTCGGGGCGCGAAAGACGGCGCAACTCACCGACAACTTGGGGGCGTTAGACGTTCGCCTGACGGACGAGCAAATCGCCCGGCTGAACGACATCAGCGCGTACCCCCTGCCGTTCCCGCAATCGTTCGTGAACGATGATCGGGTCAACACAATCGTCTACGGTGGAACCCGCGACTTGATTGATACGCACCGACCGAGCGTTTCGCCATAGAGTAGTCGTTTAGGGGGGGCCATTACCGGGGCCGCCCCAAAAAATGGTGGAAAAAAAAGTTGAAAGCCCCC
>JACMIU010000107.1 GCA_014380985.1 Armatimonadota bacterium
CATCGTGGAAGCGGTTCTGCTTGCCGCCCGCGGGATTCGGCTCGACGCCGGGCGGACCGCATACACCGCCCACTTTTCGGCGCCGCGCCCGCGTGGGCGCGCAAACGCCGAGATCGCCGCGCTCACCGATGAGTTGCTAACGCGCATCCTCGCCCCGCAAGCCGTCGCCGACTTTGCTCCCTCGTTCACGATTTAAGGTACAATAGCCGCATGAATCGCACCGGCAAAATTATTCTTGGCATCGTGATCGCGTTTGTCGCCATCTGGCTGCTCGGCAAGATTTTCGCGGCGACTATCGGCTATCTGATTTTGGCACTCTTTTTCGGTGTGATTATCGCGCTGGTGGTGGGAATCGTGCGGGCGAACGCTCGCGCCAACGCCGACCCGCGCACTGCATTAACCAACAAGGCGGACAAAATCGCCGAGCGAAAACTCAAGGATGCCGAACGCAAAATCAGCCGCGAACGCTTGAAGCACTAAAGGGGACGAACGATGAGCGACGCTAAACCAGACGCGAACGAACTCACGGGCGAGAAACAATCTCACTTTGACATGGTAGAAAATAATTCAGTTCAGTTAGAGTCGGCTGAGCAGTTGCATCGTTGCCCATGTTGCGGCTACAAAACGCTTTCGGTGCGTGGCTGGTTCGAAATCTGTGAGGTCTGCTTTTGGGAAGACGATGGGCAGGACGACCACGACGCCGACGTTGTGCGCGGCGGTCCCAACTACGAACTGAGTTTGACGCAAGGGCGGGCGAACTACAAAGCGTTCGGCGCGTCGCGAAAGCAAGATTTAGAACACGTGCGCCCGCCGCTACCGGAAGAAATGTAGTGTGGTGCAGGAAACGCCGCCCTCCGCGTCGAACAGGCTTCCCATTCCCCGAAACCTTTTCAACCGCAGGAGCGTAAACGTACAACGAGCATGGAAACCCAACCCCTTCACGACGACATGGAGCAGGTGCTGTTTAGCACCGAGCAGATTCAAGAGCGCATCACGGCGTTAGGCGTACAAATCCGGCAGGACTACGCGGGCAAGGAACCGCACCTTGTCACGATTCTGAAAGGCTCTATCCCGTTTATCGCCGACCTGATGCGGGCGGTGGATGTGCCGATGACGCTGGACTTTTTAGGCGTGTCGTCGTATGCCGGAACGCAATCATCAGGCGAGGTGCGCCTCACCAAAGATTTGGACGATGACATTGAAGGGCGGCACGTACTGGTCGTGGAGGACATCATTGACACTGGCTTAACCCTTTCCTATGTTCTGCGGAATCTGCGCCAGCGAATGCCCGCGTCGGTCAAGGTAGTGACGTTCCTCGATAAGCCGAGCGGACGCGGAACGCAAATCGAAGCCGATTACGTCGGCTTTACGATTCCCGGCGGGTTCGTGGTCGGCTATGGCTTGGACTGGAACCAACGATACCGAAATCTGCCGTATGTGGGTATCCTAAAGCGAGAGGTCTACGCAGGCCCGTTTTAGTTTGCTACCCGATAGTCAGCAACTGTAAGGAGTACCGAATGCTTGAGTTTGCCGAACCGCGTATAATTCGCCCCGCGACCGAAAACGACATCGAACCGCTGAAAAAGGCGTTGCCGAACGGCGACGGCACGATTCACACCGAACGCTACGAGGCGCAGAAAAGCGGCGACGCCGTGTACCTACTCGCGGTGCAGGGAATCGTGCCGGTTGGCTACGCTTTCGTGAAGTTCACCGGCTCAACGAACGAAGCCGTCGTGCCGAACCTGTCCGAGCCGACCGCCAATGTGGAAGATTTATTCGTCCACGAGGAACACCGCAACCGAATGGTGGGTTCGCGCCTCCTAATGATGGCGGAAACACTGACGGCGGAGCGGGGGTTGAAGCAAATCGGCTTGTCGTGCGCGGCAGACAACACAGCGGCGCGGGCGTTGTATGATGAGCGTGGCTACCTTGACAGCGGCATCGAGCCGTTCACCGTGTCCGGTACGACGAAGAACGCCGAAGGTGACCCGGAAGAGTGGAGGCAGGAGAACTGCTCGTATCTTGTGAAACCGCTCATACCCGTTGTTGCCGATACAGAAAATACTATGGAAAACGAAACGAACACAGTTGAAGAGAACGCCGACGCAAACGGCTATGTAGCGACAGAAACGCCGCAACCGACCGGACGCCCCGTAGGTGAACAGGTGGTAGACTTCGCGTTCGGCGTCGCGCTGACCGCCGCCGAGGCACTCGAAAGCGCGGCGAAAACCGTCCGCGCCGAAGCCCCCGGCGTTTGGACTTCGCTACAGGAAAAGGGACGACCCGCCCGCGAAAAATTGGTACAGTCTCTCCGCGAAGAAGCCCGCGAAGAAGCCGAAGCGGCGGCGAAAAAAGCCGAGGAACAGACCACCGGCGAGTTGGATTTGCCGTCCGATGATAACGGCGAAAACGACAACACCGGCGGCAGTTCCACGCCTGTTGCCTTACCCACGGAACCCGCTCCTATCAAGCCCGCGCCGCGCCCGTTCGGGTGGGGACGCACGTCCAATGTGTCGGCGGAGGACGAAATCCGTGCCCTCGAAGACCGCGTGAAAACGCTGGAGCAGGAGGTCGTTGTCGCGCCCCCGGTCATCACCGACGCTCCCGCGCAAACCGAGGACGCCGTGAATGTCGCCGTGCAAACGCCCGCCGAATCGGGAACCGCGCTCGTTGACTTTTCGCCCGAATCAAACGACGGTTTCGCCCTGACCGATTCGGCATACTCCATCATGGATGATGAGGAACGCGCTCTCGCGCCTGCCCAAACCGGCACGTTCGTCTCCGAAACAATTGACACCGAAGGCGCGTCGTCTCCCGAAGCCGTTTCGGCATACGTTGACGGCGCGGAAGCCCCCGCGACCGACGCCAATATCGGCGATGGGGAAGCGCAACTCGCCCCGGCGAAGGGCAAGCGCGGCAAGAAAACCACGAGCGAAGCGTCCGCCGGAACCGACGAAACACCCGCCGTGGGCGAAGAACCGGAAGCGTAAAGTGCTGTACTTAGCGTCGGCGTCGCCGCGTCGGCGCGAACTGCTCGCCCTGCTCGGTGTTCCGTTTGTCGTGGAAGTGTCGCGCTTCGACGAGGCGACGTTAAATCACCTCACCGACCCGGCGGGGTACGTGCGCAAGGCGGCGCGGAGCAAGGCGCGAGAAGTCGCGTCGCGCTTCGCGGGCGTGATTCTCGGATGCGATACCGACGTGTCCGCGCCGGACGGCACGATTCTCGGCAAGCCCCGTGACGCGGACGACGCCAAGCAGATGCTTCGCACCCTTTCGGGCAAAAGCCATTCGGTTTATTCCGCCGTCGCCCTGATGGAGAGCGACGGCGAAACCGTGACGCGGGAAGCCGTGCGCGTGATCGAAACGCGGGTAACGTTCGACACACTTTCCGAAGCCGCTATTAACGCCTACGTCGCTACCGGCGACCCGTTAGACAAAGCCGGTGCTTACGGCATACAAAGCGGCGGACTGGCGTTCGTGACGCGCATCGAGGGCGACTTGAGCAGTGTTATCGGCTTGCCCCTTCCCACCGTGCGCGAACTGCTCACGGCGTTCGGGGTTGCGCTTTATACCGGCGTAGCAAACCCATGCCCCCCATGAGTAGCATCGGTAGCCACATCAGTCCCGCCGTGTTCGTTTCCGGGATAACCACCGTGCCGACGTAGTCGAGCGAAACGTTGTCCACGCCAAGAAGCAACTCGTCCACATTCTTCACCACGCCGAATCTAAGCGTGTACGTTTGCCCGAACTGCAAACCGCTGGTCACATCCAGTTGCTTCACTTCCCACACGCTGCCGTTCGCCGCCCGCGAGAACGGAGCCTCCACCGTGCGTATAATATCGGAAGCGTTGGTCGAAAGCGGTAATGCCCCGTCACGCAGAATATCTACGCGGGCGTGCATATTGATAAAACCGCCGTTACCATCAGGCGTTCCCCGCGTGTAATCGAGTCCGGCTTCGCCGCCCGCCGTGCCGAGTTGGCGGTAGTTTTGCGCAAAAAACTGGTAGCGCAATGTCACACTGGTTGCGTTTCCCGGCAGACTGAACGATTGCGACAGGCTGTGCGCCCCGGCTCCCGACTGGGTCCCCGTCGCATTGGCGGCGACGCTGACCGCGTACCGTGCGCCCCCTTCGGTAGTCTGCGGCGTACCGAGTTCGTTCGCGGAAAACACCGTGGAACCCGGCGTGTCCAGATAAAACTGCCCGACACTACCCGTCTGCTCGAAGCGCGTCCAACCGGGCGCAAATCCGCTTCCCGGATCCGTCTCGAAGTTGCCATTCGTCAGCAGTTCAATCGCTGACGCGGGGCGGGGAAACATTCCCGCAAGGGCGGCGCAAATGACCGTCCCTATCCCAAAAAGG
>JACMIU010000008.1 GCA_014380985.1 Armatimonadota bacterium
CGGTGACAACGCCGTCCGGCGAACTTGTGCCGCAGAAGAACATCTGGGTATCCGCTTTAAGTGCGACGCTCACCGGTGAATTTGCCGCTATTGCACGTATTGTCTACGAAGCGCGACAACGAGAGGAATACGCCGGGAGCGATTCTCCCGTCGACCTGACAAAAACAGACTTTGCCTACGAAACAGCGCAGTTTCTAAAACAATATGAGGAGTGTTCGCTTGTCGTTCTGGTGACGCCGACCGATGCCAGTCTCGATCCGCAAGGGTATTATTCATCAAGGGAGAGGCACGCGAACGGCGCACTGATCGGCAAATACCGCGTCGCTGAAACGGGAGAAACCTATCATATAAGTAGCCACGATTCTAGCCAGACGGATGCGGAGGGGCGGTTCAAAATGTTTGTATTTCCCGGCGTGCGCTACAAGATTCAAGCGGCGGGACAAGGTTATATCAACGAGCAATCCGATGCGTCTCCCGGTTCGTTTACCGTCACGCCTCGCAGCGGGCAAGCCGTGGAGAACGTGATTCTGCGTTCGCCAGAGCCGCTCCCGAAAAAACCGAAACCGAACTAATGCGGCGTCGCCGACACGCGCCGATGCGACACGCGGCGCGTGTCCTCGTCGTCGGAGAGCAGTTCGCGCAGTCGGCGCAGGGCGCGTTGCTGGAGGCGCGACACGTGCATCTGGGAAATATCGAGTTGCTTGGCGATTTTCGCCTGACTCATCTCGTCGAAAAAGCGGAGCGAAATCACCTCGCGTTCGCGGGGGTGGAGCGTCTGCATGGCGGAACGCAAATCGCCGTAGGCTTCAAACTCGGATAGCCCGGCGTCGGGGCGACCGATCAGGTCGAACAGGGACGCCGTATCGGTTGCCATATCCATCTGCGAATCGAGCGATAGGGGACTACTGACCTCGCCGGATTCGAGTGCCATACGAATATCGGCTTCGCTCATTTCCATTCGCTCGGCGATTTCGGCGGGCGTCGGCGGGCGTCCGGTTTCCTGTGACAGAATGTGCTGTTCGCGGCGCACATGATGGCTTAACTCCTGAAGCCAGCGCGGAACCTTGATAGTCGCCGATTTGTCGCGGAAATACCGCTTGATTTCGCCTAAAATAGTCGGCGTCGCGTAGGTCGAAAAGCGCGTTCCCTGCGTTGCGTCAAAGCGATCCAGCGCGTTAATCAAGCCGATATTGCCGACCTGTATCAAATCTTCGAGCAGTTCGCCCGTGCCGGAAAAGCGACCGGCGAGGGAGCGAACTAACCGCTGATGATACATGACCAAGCGGTCGCGCAGTTCGGTGTCGCGGGTGTGCGAATGTTCCACCGAAAGACGCTCTAATTCGCCGGGAGGAAGCAGAGGAATATCCACCGACAAGGGCGTTTCCAGTGTCGGGGGCGGATTGATCAGAGAATAGGGCGCGAGTGGAACCGATTCGGCAGAACCGGTTTTCGTCGCGCCGGGCGTATTTTTGTCACCAATCATAGTTGCGTGTGAACGGGGTAATATATCGGGCAGTAGAGCATCGCGCAGGGCATACACAACCGCACGACGAGACGTTAATACGCCCGCGTCGCTTCGTGTATCGCTCCTGCTCGCTTTTGTGTGGTCGCTACTCACCCGTCCCCCCAACCTTTTCGTGTCCGTGCGTTCGGGTCGCACGATACCGCTGGCAATAGTCGCGTTTCTACCGACGAACGATGTTCCTTATCGGGCGCGGCATTCGTTATGACGAAAGTGTACCGGGTTTGGTTTCCTTTGTCAGCGGGGTTGTGACAAAATACATACCCCCGGCAGTACGCGAAAGCGTTTTGAAAACCGCCGGGAGTGGAAAGCGGAGCATTTATTTGCTATCGGACGAGTGACCGGGAAAGGCGCGGGCGGCGGGGTCAATAAACGTTTTGGCGAAGTTCGCCGCCGTTCCCGCTTCGCCGATACCGGTGGCGATGAGTTTCAACTTGCCGTGGTACGTGCAAATGTCGCCCGCCGCGTAGACGCCGGGAACATTGGTTTGCATCGTGGAATCCACGCGAATCGCGTTTTTTTCGATGTCAAGTCCCCATTCTTTAATCGGGCCGAGGTTGGTCAAAAATCCCAAATTGAGAAGCAAGTTGTCGCACTCGATGCGGGTTTCCGAACCGTCGCGGTTGTCGAAAATCGTTACCGCTTCGAGACGGTCTTCGCCGTGTACCGCTTTGAGTTCGTGAAACCGCCGGATGTCGGTGCGCCCGGCAAGCACTTTTTCCACGGTGTCTTCGTGAGCGCGGAACTTGTCGGAGCGGTGAATCAGGGTGCAGTTTTCCGCGTCGGGCGCGAGAGCCATTGCCCAGTCGAATGCCGAATCGCCGCCGCCGACAATCACCAAGCGTTTGCCGCGAAGCGTACTCGTGTCGTTCACAAAATACTGGATGCCTTTTTCCTCTAACTCCTGCAAACCGGAAACGTCCAATCGGCGCGGTATAAACGCGCCCACGCCCGCCGCGATTAACACAGTTTTGGTGCGGTGAACGCCTTTGTCGGTAGTCAGAGTGAGAACGCCGGTTTCGGTGTCGCGCACCAGCGTTTGTACCTTTTCCGACAAACAAACCGCCGGTTCGTACTGCGTGGCTTGCGCAGCGAACTGTTCCACCAAGTCTTTCGCCAGAATCTTCGGAAAACCGCCGACATCGTAGATATACTTTTCCGGGTATAACGCCGATAACTGTCCGCCGAGTGCGCCGAGCGAGTCAATCACTTTGGTTTTCATTTGCCGCAGACCGGCATAAAACGCGCCGTAAAGACCCGTTGGACCCCCTCCGATAATCGTGAAATCAAACAATTCTGTGTCGGTACTGGTCATGATATTTCCGTTTTTCCAAGAAAAAAGCCGCGTTCCCTCTTATGGAGGAAGCGGCTTCGCTCTCTCTTATTATACACGCGGCGCACCATTGTATCAAGCGTTCAAATCCTGTTTAATCCAATAGATTTAATCGGAATTATAAGTTATCCCAGTCATTGGGGAAACTTTTTGAAACGGAATAGCGACAACGTTCGTTGATACACGGATGCAAGCAGGAAACGACACAACCGAAACGGAAAACGCGACGCCCGTCAATGGCTTTTTGGCGGCGCATCTCAGTCATATTCGCACCCGAACCGACCGGGGATTCGGCGTTTTCCTGCTGATTCAGTGGCTTGCCGCTTTGCTGATCGCGTCGTGGGTCGCGCCGGTATCGTTCTTTGGAGGATTCGCCGGGCTACCGATGCCGGTACAAAGGGCGGTGCTTTGGGGCGCATTAATCACGCTACCTACCGCCGCTCTCGCGCTTCGCCGTTCCGGCGAAACCGCGACGCGCTATACGGTCGCCGTATGCCAAATGCTGATGTCGGCGTTGTTGATTGATTTAACCAACGGGCGCATTGAGACGCACTTTCATGTTTTTGTGTCGCTCGCGTTTTTGGCGTTTTATTTGGATATGGGCGTTTTAGGAACGGCGTGCGCGGTAATTTTGGTGGATCAGGCGGTACGCGGCGCGTTTTTCCCCGCCACGGTTTGGGGACCTTACGGGCAAAGCGGGGACACTTTGCTTTGGACGGAACACGCGCTCTGGATCGCGTTTATGGGAGTCTTGGGCGCGTTGGGAGTACGTGAGCGACTGCGCGATTTGCGCCGCGATGGCGATGGGCAGGCTCTCCTGTTTCAATCGAACGCCGCTTTGCAAAACAGCGAGACACAGTTTCGCCAACTCGCCGAAGACACCGACCGGATACTGTTCATGACCGATGCGCAGACTGGCGTCGGCATTTATGCCAGCCCCCTCTACATACAGTTGTGGAAAACGCCAACCGACACACCGTTATCGTTTCTGACGCGAATCGCGCCGGAACACCGGGACTGGGCGCGAGCGATTTGGCAAGGGGCGGCAGACGGTGTGGCGGGGCTTGCCGAGGTGCTTCTCGACACGGGCGAATGGATGCGGTTACGCACGTTTCCGGTGCGTGGGGGGACGGATCAAGTGTACCGCGTCGTGCTGACCGCCGCCGATATTTCTACGGAAAAACTGCGCGAACAAGACCAGTTACAAGCCTATGAGCGCGAACGGCGGATCGCGTCCACGATGCAAAGCATGGTGCTCGCGCACGAATCGGTTCCGATCGCAGGCATTCAAATCGCGCCGTTTTACCGCCCCGCGCTTTTCCACGAGGCGGCGATATGCGGCGATTTCTTCGACACAGTGACACTGCCGGACGACAAAATCGCGGTAATCGTCGGCGATGTGTCGGGCAAGGGCTTGGACGCGGCGCGGCACATGACCGAGGTGAAATACGCGCTTCGAGCATACCTGCGCGATTCGGCAAGCCCCGGCGAAATGCTGGCGAAACTAAGCCGGTATCTGTGCGAATCGTTTCCCGTGGCGGGTGGTAGAGTCGGAACAGAGCGATTCGTCGCCCTATCGCTCGCCGTGGTGGACACACTCACCGGCGAAACCGTTATCGCTTGCGGCGGGATAGAACCGCCGTTACTCGTTCGTGGCGGCGCGGTGACGGTGTTGGAGGAAGCGGGCGGACTGCCGCTCGGCATTTTGCCCGACGCGGTTTACGACGAAGTTTCGCTTACGCTTAGTCCCGGCGATACGCTGGTGATGGTGTCGGACGGCGTGACGGAAGCGCGAAACTTCCGGCGCGAACTGCTTGGCTTGGATGGTTGGGAAGCGATTGTACGCGGTAGCGTACTCGCTCATCCCGCGCTGAGCGACGCCGCCGAAGCCGCGCTGTCATGCGTGACCGATCACGCGCAGGGCGAACTCAGCGACGACGCTTGTGGGGTTTGGGTACGTAAAGAATAAGCGCGGTATCCGTGCGACGCCGCGCCTTTGTTATCCGGCTGGCTATAGACCTAACTTCACATCAATAATCGCCGAAACCCCGACGCCCTTGATGCGGGAAATCGAGGAAATATCGTTCGGCTTGGTGGTCGCAATCGGAATCAAGCCGGTCACGCGTACCTCGTTGCCGATTTTCCCGGATCCTTCCACGCGGGCAACGGCTTTCACCTCGTCCACTTTGTTTTTCGGACCGGTGATTTGCACCGCCCCGACAAACGCACCCTCCCCAATCGAAACACTCGGCACGACGCGGGTGGTTTCGCGCAAGCCGTCTGGCTTGTTGCCCGTCACGGTGTTAACGAGGCGGTCAACCTGTCCGCCGAACTGATTCACCAAAACCGCGATTGCCGCGCCTTTGATCACCTCGCCGACCTGTGCTTGCGCCGGGAGCATTTGCCCGAAAATCATTCCACCGAGCGCGGCGGTGGTCGCAATCGCGGCTATCTTAAACTTATTGTTTTTCTGTGTCATCTGTTTTCCTTTTGCGGTCTTTCGCCGATAGATGGATGTTTAACGTTGCTACGTCGGACGGTGTGACGCCGGGAACCCGCGCCGCCTGTCC
>JACMIU010000108.1 GCA_014380985.1 Armatimonadota bacterium
CACCCCCGCGCTTGCCGCGAGTGCCACCAAATCCGCGCCGGGGTCGGACACGGCGGGCGTTCCCGCGTCCGACACCAACGCGATATTGTCACCGGCAATCAGCCGTGCCAGCAGGGCGTTTTCCCGCGCATCGGTCGTGTATTCGTGGTACGCCGTCAGCGGCGTGTGAATATCGAAATGCGCCAGCAGTTTGCGTGTGACGCGGGTATCCTCGGCGGCGATCACGTTCACTTCCCTAAGCACCCGTAATGCCCGCGCCGTGATGTCCTCCAAGTTTCCAATCGGTGTAGCGACCAAAAACAAGGTTCCCGGTGTCGGCGCGGGTGTATCGAGCGATTCCGGCATTACTTTTTCGCCGGAGCAGGGGACGCGGGAGCCTTCGGCGCGGGCGGGGCAGGGGCGGGCGGTGCTTGCGCCGCCTGTTGCTCCTGAAACGCCTTGATCATCGCGTCCATCTGCGCCTTTTGCGCCGCCTCCGCCTTCGCGCCTAACGCTTCTGCCTTTGCCTTGTCGCCGAAACCGGAGTAGAGTTGCGCCATCGCCCCGTACATCTGCCCATCGGGAATCACGCCTTCTTCCATTTTGGCGAGTTGCTCCTTCGCCTTATCATTCTGCTTTTCCGCCGCGTAAGCGAGTGCCAGCGCGAGGCGCGTTTCCGGTGTACGCCGGAACGTCAGCGATTCTTCGTAGGCGGCAATCGCTTCTTTGTTCTTGCCGAGTTGTCCGTAAATCGTCGCCTTCTTGAGCGGCGCGATACCGAGTTGGTCATCCGCTGGTTTCACCTTGCCCAGTTCGTCAATCGCCTTGTTCAGCAGAACGTTGCGCTTCGTTTTGTCCACTTCCTTAGCGGCGTCTTCTAACAACTGCTCCGATGACAAAAACGGATCGCTCAGCGTCACCGACACCGACGGAATCGCCTTGTCAATCGCTTCCTGAATCCGCTTATTCACCCGCTCCTTGCCGAACGCCGACAGATATTGCGCCTTGTTCTTCTCGAAATCGGCGGGAAAACTCTTGCCAGACTTCACGGCTTCCAAACGAATAATGTGAAAACCCGCGTAGCCGGGGTTTTCGACGCGCACCAATTCGGGAAACGTTTCGCCCGGCTTCAGCGTGTCCAGTGCGGCGGCGAACTCCGGCACGATTCCCCTGCCGGTTTCGGTTCCGACACCGGTGCGGTCGCCGGGTGTCCACTCGTAGACGCCGCCCTTCGCCTTTGAAGGTATGTCATCCGAGATGGTTCTCGCCAGTTCGCCCATTTTCGTCGCGTCGGCTTTCACCGCCGCCAGCAACTTCTCGGCTTTGTTCTTCGCTTGCGCTTCCGGCAACGCCCCCACGCCGAACTTGACCAGAATATGCCGCACCGTCATGTCGGAAAGCGACTGCTTTACTGCCGCGTCGTTGACCGCGATTTGCCCCTTGAACTTGTCGGTCATTTTGGTTATCAGAACGCCGAGACGTAGCCGATCCGTCGGCAAAACCGATTCTTTGGCACGCTCTACGTTCATCCCACTACCGAGACTGAGTAGCGCGGAATTAATCCGCGCGTCGGTCGCGTCGGGAGGAAGTTTGAGTTGCGCGGCAATCGCGCTCCTTGCGCCGTTCGCCCACTGCTTATCACGCTCCGCCTGAATATCGGCATCGGTCACGGTAATTCCCGCGCTTTTCGCCACCTGCTCCAGTGCCACCTGCTCCTTGAACGATTGAAGCGCGGCTAACCGGTAGCGATCCATCTGCTCCGGGGGCGGTTGTTTTCCCGCCATCATCGGGTTCTGCGCCGACTGCCGCGCCACCAAATCCTGCGCGACATTATCGAGTTCGGATTTCGTGACCTTGCGTGTGCCGATAACTGCCACCGCCGGTTCGTTCGCCGCGCCCGCCATCCCCGGCTGACCTGCGCCGCTACCCCCGCCGGAAAGGTTAGACCCCAAACCACCGACAACCCCGCCGACCACCACAATCGCCCCGAAGACAAAACCCATCGGTGCGCCGTATTTTTTGAGCCAACCGCTCATCGCCATTAAAGACATAATTTTTTATTTCAGCCCCATCAGTTCCATCATGCCGCGAAGCGATTCCCGCGACGCGCTTTCGGCGTCGCCGTCCTCGCCCTTGTAGTGCGTTTCCAGCGCGATATATCCGTCGTAGGCGTCCGCCTTCATCGCCGCGAAAAGCCCTGCGTAGTCAATCTCGCCGTCCCCGACCTTGCAAAAAACCGGCATCCCGTCCGCGTTTACCTTCGCGTCCTTGATGTGAACGTGCGCCGTGAACGCCCGCGCCGCCTCGTAGCCCGCCGGGAACGGTTGTTCCCCCGCAAAAAACGAGTTGCCGGGATCGTACACCAGTTTCAGCGCGGGCGACCCGACCCGCTCAATCACGCGCACCGTTTCCGCCGCCGTGCCGAGATAGCAAGCGTGCTCGTTCTCCAGAAGTAGCGTGATTCCGGCACGTTCGGCGAGTTCGCACGGTCGCACCAGCGCATCGGCGATTCGCTCCTCAATGTCCGGGGTCAAACCGCCGCGCTTCCAGAACGAGAAAATCCGCAGAAATGGCGTTTCAAACCGCTTCGCCAAGTCCATCGCGTGAAGCAGAAGCGTTTGCTGGTCGGCAAGCGTTCGTTCGTTCGCGTTGTGCGTCGCGCCCGCCCCCGCTTTCGGCGCGTCCAAATCGCACTTGTAAAACGGCGTGTCCACGCACACTACTTTCGCGCCGCGCCGCTTCAAATCCGCCTCGACTTTGTTGAGCAGATCGGCGTCGGCATCCACAATATACGTGCCGTACACATTACGCAGTTCCGCGTTCGGGACGCCAAACTCCGCCATCACGCTCAGCGCGTGGTCAAAATTCTGGGATATTTCGTCGGTGATTACTGCCGCTTGCATGAAAAAATAGGTTTACCTTTCGGGGCGATACGGTGTTTAGTGTACGGGGGAGCGGGGGGCTTGTCAAGAAAAAACGCGCCCCGCGCCTTGACACCCGCCCAAAGCCGGGCTATACTACCTTTCGTACTTCCGCACCGGGAAGCGAACGCGGGCGAATAGCTCAGTGGTAGAGCGTCTGTCTTACAAACAGATGGTCGGGGGTTCAAATCCCTCTTCGCCCATCTGTTCGTGTGTCCGGTTCCGGTGAGTTGTGGGTTTTGTTCTAAAATCCAGATTTGGAGGTGTAGCTCAGTCGGTTAGAGCGCCGCCCTGTCACGGCGGAGGTCGCGGGTTCGAGCCCCGTCATCTCCGGTTCGGAAAACGCAACCGCGTTTCCGGTATCGGTTCACAAAAAACGTCGGTAGCATTTTTGCTACCGGCGTTTTTCTATTTCGTCGCGGCGGGTTTGAAGCGGGTCTGTAAGCCGGGTTCTGTGTCTGTGTGGTCATCTATCTACGAACCGTGTTGCCACGCTTCTTATGCGGTCTACCGGGAAGATCGGCGGGCAACCTCATTTCTCCCCTTGACCTTGCTACCGATGGGGTTTTCCGGGCGGACGTGTCACCACGCCCCCGGTGCGCTCTTACCGCACCATTTCACCCTTACCGTAACTACCGTTAAGGTGTATAACCACCGCTCCGGTGTATTACGGCGGTATCTTTCTGTTGCACTTTCCGTCGGGTCGCCCCGCCTCGCCGTTAGCGAGCATCGCGCCCTGCGTAGCCCGGACTTTCCTCGCGGCAAGCGACTTGCGCC
>JACMIU010000109.1 GCA_014380985.1 Armatimonadota bacterium
CTTCTACAAACGCTACAAACACGGCGAGGCTATCGCAATCGGCATGGTATCGGCGGCGTGTATCGGCGAGACGATGGGCGATACCCCAACGCACGTATCCGCCGATATTCAAATGGCTTGCTACACGATGGGTTTGCCAACCGCGCTCCCCACCGACATTCCCGACGACGCGCTTATCGCCCTGCTTGCCCGCGACAAAAAAGCGGAAAACGGCGCGGCGCGGTTCGTCCTTGCCCGCGCCCTCGGCGACGTGCAAACCGGCGTCGCCGTGGACGAAGCCACGATCCGCGCCGGTTTGACGCTTCACCGAACGCGCTACCCCGCCCGCAAGTGACCAAAGACGGCTTACGCGACAGGGTTCCGTTTTGCGCCCGCCCCGTGAGGCAGGCGCAAAACAAAACGCCAAACGTTTACGGATACTGCGTTTGAGCGAAAAGAATATCGCTCGGCGAAAGTTCCCGGTTCCAGCCAACGGCAAACTGGGGATTCAATACGTGTTCTTTCGGAACGGCATAGTGCATGATGGAACGCCGGTCGTACCGGGATGCATTTACCTGCGTCACAGCGTACTTTTGAAACAGGTTGAAGTCCACCTGTTGCTTCGTCCAACCCTGCGTTTGCCGGTAGTAGGCGTAGACCGCCGGTTTATTCCACGGAATCGCGTTCCCGCGTGGGTTCTGATGCTCGTGAATCGCTCCCAAAGCGTGACCGAACTCATGGATCGTAGTGCGGGCAAACTCCTCATCGTCGGTGCTGTCGTCAAACCAGCCGTAGTTCATCGTGGCTTGATTGCGCCCCCGTAGAAGCGCGTCCGTTCCCAACGCCGACCACGAACCGCCGCGAGCGAGACCGATACGTATTTCCGCCTCCGGGTCGGTGCCGAAAACAAAGCGCAGGTTGATATTCGCCTCTTCCTCCCAAGCCTTCGCATAGCGCATGATACGTTCGCGCACATAGTCGGTCGGTTCGTCCATGAAGCGAATCCGCAGGTTTCTGCCGGGTCGCCAAAGTCGTGTGTAAACAAAGGCGATGGAGGGCATGGGCATTCGGCTGACGGCTGCCAGAGTGTCGCGTTCCCCACCAAGAGGGACGCGGTTTTCGGGACGCTCGGCTAAAGCCCCGCGAATCGAATCCTCGTACTGCGCTTCCTCGGCGGCAAAATCGCGCTCGGTGCAAACGTGAACCATCAAATCGGCATCGCTGAGACCGGCGGCTAATTCGTCAATCTCTGCGTCGCTGATGTCGTCGCCCTCCTCATATCCGGGTTCCGAATCCAGCAAAGCCGCGTCATGCGAGTCTTCGGGTTCGGTGTCGGTGCGATGCAGTTGCTCGGCAAGCCACTCCTTCTCCAAATACAAACGCCCGACAGCCCTTTCGATGGACGGTTGCGGCATTTCCAAAACGGTCGGCGTTTCCGGTACATCACTATCAATCAGTTGGCTCAAGCCGTCCGCCATCGAAAAAATGTCCCCCGGCATCATGCCGCCCGGCGTATCTATCAGTTCGCTACGGTAGACGGAGCAACGTTGTCGGAACGCGGAAAACCCCTCGCCATCGAGAATGACCGCCGGGCAATGCTTTCCCGTCCAGTGCTTGTGCGGCACGACATTGGCGGCGGGAATGTTTAACGCCTTCATCAGCACGGCGACGAGTAACGCGGCGCGGTCGTGGGCATCTTCACGGTCGCCATCCCGGTTTTGGCAGATTTCGATACCGATACTGACCGCATTGCCGCTACCGGCGTGCCAACCCTGCTCCGTCGTCGGCAGTGATTTCACGACCTGCCCGTCGTCCACGGTGTAATGCCAGGACACGTAGTTCCGTCTGCCGCTGGGCAGGGTGTAATAACCGGTGTTTTTGATCCACCGTGCGTGGCTGTCCGCGTCGGCTCCGTTGCTGTTGTTAGCGGTGTTGTGAATCGTGATGTAAGTCGGGGTCAATCGGGTTCCGGGGCGGTTTCGCCGCCCGACCGGAACCAAATCCACACTCAAATTGAGACGTTCGTAGGCTTCTTGCAGTGTTAGTGACATATCTTGCTCCTTGATTCGCACGAGTATTTCTGGTGATTCTACCGAGCAATCACCTTTTGAAAGTATACCTGCTTGAAGTTAAGCTGTCAAGGTTTATATTCCACACCGTTAGGAGAAGTACGGCGGGGGTAGGGTTTTGCGCCCGCAAATGACGGGTAGGAAGATTAAGATAAGCACAAAATACAAAGGAGAAAAATTATGACATCAACCAAAATTAGTGCAAATCGCGGCATTACCACAACATTGTGTGCCGGGGCAATCCTTGCCGCCATCGCTACCGGAAGCGTAGCGGTTCCGGCGAACGCCGCCCTCCTGCTGCAAGTGGGCGGCAGTGTGACCGGGCCCCGATTGGCACAAACGTACATCATTAAAACCAAAATGATTTCGTTGCAACCGGGGCGTTTCACGCTTGTTTTGAATGGCGCGGTCATTGGCGATTACGATTCCGACGGGCAGCAGAACATCACGGCGTTTGTTAAACCGGGCAAGAACACAGGCGAAATCCGCTACCAGCGCGACCCGGATGCCCGTCGGTTCGGCAGTAGCGTGATCACGGTAGGCTACGGCAAAAAGTGGAACACGATTGCCAACGCCGAGATCAGCAAAGCCTCACAAAGTGGCACGAAGCGGTTCTCGTTTGTCGCTCGTTAGGAAGATGCTCGCATTCGTTCGCGGTATGATTACCCGCCGCGCAAATGATCGAAAACCGCTTGTGCGGCGGGCTTACTCATGCCGGGGGCTTTCGCCAGTTCCTCAACCTGCGCGTTTTTCATCCGCTCGACCGACCCGAAGAACTTCAGCAGGTTGCGGCGGCGAAGCGGTCCGATGCCCGGTATTTCGTCCAAGACCGACATATTCGCCGCCCGCCCGCGCACGTTCCGATGGTACGTGATGGCGAACCGGTGAACCTCGTCGCGTACCCGTTGAAGCAAAAACAACGCGGGTGAGTTGCGCGGCAGTTCAATCGGTTCGTCGCGTCCGGGGACGTACACCAGTTCAAACTGCTTGGCGAGACCGATCATCGGAAAGTCGTAGCCGAACTGCTTCATGGCGTCCTGCGCGGCAGACAGTTGCCCTTTGCCCCCGTCAATCAGGATTAAGTCCGGCTTTTGCGCGAACTTCGCGTTGCCCTCGGTCATCTGGTTGAAGCGGCGCGACAGCATCTCGAACATCATCGCAAAGTCGTTCGGTGTGCCTTCCGACTGCTCGATTTTGAAGCGGCGATACTCCGACTTTTGGGGCTTGCCCTTCTCGAAAACAATCATGCCGCCGACCGCGTGACGCCCCTG
Organism: Armatimonadota bacterium; assembly: GCA_014380985.1. Classification (GTDB taxonomy): domain Bacteria; phylum Armatimonadota; class Armatimonadia; order Armatimonadales; family Armatimonadaceae; genus JACMIU01. The sequence goes on from JACMIU010000109.1 coordinate 3,320, forward strand.
CACATTAGAGTTATCGTATGCCTCAATGCGCCGCAAGGACGATTCCGGCATTTCGAGGTACTGCGCGAGTTGCAACAATGCGCCGTCAATGCGCCCCTGCTCGGCGGCGGAACTTGCCTTGATTTGCTCCAAAGCAAGCGTCGCGTTAGTCGCCGCCATTTCCAAAAGTTTCTTTTTCTCGCCCTGCTTTGGCACGGTCAGCGTCACTTTTGCACCTTTCTTTTGCTTGAGCCATGACTCGATAATATCGGATTCTTCCACATACGTTGGTAGCACAATCTCGCTCGGCACAAACGACGCATCCTGATAGTATTGCTTCAGAAACTCGGTGGTCGCTTCCGCTACCCCGCCTTCGCCTTCCGTGCCGTCCAACAGAAAATGCTCTTGCCCGATGAGTTTCCCTGCTCGAATAAAGAACATTTGTACGCAAGCCCCGGTATCATCGGCGACCACCGCCATCACATCCTGATCGCCGGTGGTGGTGGAAATCACCTTTTGCCGCTCGACAATCTGCCTGATGGAATTGAGTTGATCGCGCAGTTTCGCCGCCCGCTCGAACTGCAGATCCTCGCTCGCGGCTTCCATCTTGCGCTCCATGTCCTTGATTAGTTGATCCTGCCGCCCCGACAAAAACGTTTCCACATCGCGCACCCCCTGCCAGTAGCGGTCTTTGTCGGCAAGCGAGGCGCAGGGGGCTTCGGGGCAACGTCCCATATGGTGATACAGGCACGGTCGCTCTTTCTCGGTGTTCGTCCATGCCTTGCGGCACGTCACGAGTGGGAAGATCTTATACAGCAAGTCCATGCTCTGCCAGACCGCATGACCCGACGTATACGGTCCGAAATACTTGTTACCGTCGCCGGATTTGACGCGCCGCGTGACTAAAAGGCGCGGGAACGGTTCGGAAGTCGTCAGTTGCAAATACGGGTAGTGTTTATCGTCGCGGAGCCGGATGTTGTATTTCGGGCGATGCCGCTTGATTAAGTTGCATTCCAGCACCAACGCTTCGAGCTCGGTATCGGTGACAATCGTTTCCATGTCTACAATATTTTGCACCAACCGGCGCGTTTTGGGCGAATGGTTCGCGGACTTTTGAAAGTACGAGCGAACGCGGTTTTTGAGGTTGATCGCCTTGCCGACATAGATAATCGTGCCGGTGGCGTCCTTGTACAGATAGCATCCGGGATTCGTCGGCAAAGTCGCCAGTTTATCGGCTAAAGTCAGGTTGGTTAGCACGGCAGTATTGTCGCTAATGGGTTCAGTCATGGCAAACTATTGTATCGTTTTTCGCGGCACTTTAGGGGGTGAGGGCGTTTACGCCGTGGTATCATCGAAGCAATCATGCGCTCTATAAACGTCGGTATTTTGGGTTTCGGCACGGTCAGTTCCGGCACGGTACGGATTTTACAGGAGAACGCGGCGGCGATTACCGCCCGCGTCGGTGCGAACGTCCAAGTAAAGCGCGTCGCCGTGCGCGATTTGTCTAAGCCCCGCGATGCCGAACTGCCCGCGTCCGCGCTCACCACGAACCCGGAAGAAATCACGACCGATCCCGACATTGCTATTGTCGTCGAACTGATGGGCGGCGTCGAACCGGCGCGGTCGCTCATCTCCCAAGCCATCGCGCACGGCAAGAGCATCGTCACCGCGAACAAAGAGATGGTGGCAAAAGTCGGTCACGAACTGCGTCAACAGGCGCACGACGTCGGGCTTGATTTTCTGTTCGAGGCGAGTGTCGGCGGCGGTATCCCGGTAATCGCTACGCTTTCCGAATCGCTCGCGGGCAACCGGATCAAGGAAATCGTCGGCATCGTGAACGGCACCACGAACTATATCCTGACCAAAATGACCACGGAAGGCGCGGCGTTCGGCAAAGTCTTGGCGGAAGCGCAAGCGTTGGGCTACGCCGAAGCCGAGCCGTCCGCTGACGTTGACGGTCACGACGCCCGCTACAAAATCGCTATTCTGGCGTCGCTCGCGTTCGGAACCCGCGTGGACGCCGAAGCAGTGACGGCGGAAGGCATCCGGCATTTGTCGCCCCGCGATATTGCCGTCGCGGGCGAACTCGGCTACCGCATCAAACTGTTAGCCGTCGCACAAACCGCGCAAAACGGAATCCGGGTGCGCGTGTACCCTGCCCTGCTTCCGCTCACGCATCCTTTAGCCACCGTGGACGGCGTGTTCAATGCCGTGTTCCTGCGCGGCGACGCCGTGGGCGACTTGACGCTTATCGGGCGCGGCGCGGGCGCACTTCCGACCGGAAGCGCGGTGGTCGGCGACATCGCGGCGTGTGCGCGAAACATCGTCGCCGGAACCACCGGGCGCGTTCCGTACTCCGTGGCGGCAACCGATACACCGGTGCTACCTTCCGCGTCGGCGTGGTCGCGCTACTACGCACGGGTGCGCGTGTTGGATCGCCCCAAAGCACTCGCCACCATTGCCACCGTGTTCGGCGATTACGGCATTTCCATCGAATCGGTGGTGCAACGCGCCATGCCCGACGAAGAAGCCGAGATCGTTTGGATCACGCACGAAGGACGCGAAAGCGACGTGTTGGCGGCACTAACGGCGATTCACGCCCTGCCGGTCGTGCGAAGCGTGGACGCCGCCATTCGCGTGGTCGCATAGCCGTTATTTCTTTTTCGTGTACGGCGTTCCGTCCACATAGAAACCGTCGCGCTTGCCGTCTGTGTCCATGAAAACAAAGGCGCGTCGTTCGACGCGTCCGTCGCTAAACTTCATCACCAACATATAACCATCGAGTACGTAGGTTCCTTCCTTACCGCTACGACTGCTCGCCGTGGTTCGCATATCCGCCGATTCCGCCGTCAAACCCACGCTTGTGTCCGTAGTGAACCGTCCGTCTGGCGAGAACACCATGCCGCCCGACACGCCGTAAGCGTTGCCGCCCCCCATCGCTGTGTCGCCGCCGCCGGTGAAACTGGTGTATCGCCCGGTCAGTTTCTCACCCGGCTTGCCGCCGGGAACGGGCCCGAGCCACTCCGCCTTCTCCCAGCCATCTTTGCTGTCGTACTCCTGAAACATCCCGCCCTGCTTGCGCCATTTGCCCCATGCGGTCGGTCTGGCAACACGTGCGGCTTGCCTATCGAAATCGGGTAGCGGAACATCGTAGTCCTCGTAGTACGTGCCGTCCTTAAACATCACTGTTGGCTGGTAATTCATCATTATCATGCCGCCAAAGCCCATTTGCGGTGCGAGCCGCAGATAGATTCCGGCGACATCCTTGCGATTCGCCCCGATGCCCACCTTCGTATAATTTTCGCTACTGGACTTGTTACGCGGCTTGCGTTTCGTGGTTTTCGCTACCGGTCTCTCGCCCGACGATGTGGAGGGGCTTTTATCCTTCGCCGCCGCCGACAGGAAACTACGTATCACCTCCGGCAGATATTTCTTGTAAATTGCCGGTTCCGGCGACGACAGTATCCGTGCGAACATTATAGTTCCGTCGGTTCGGGGCGCGAGAAAGTAACCCAGTAGTCGTTCGCCTCCGGTCGGAAGTTTTACCGTACGAACCAGTAGCCACGCCCCGCGTCCCGGTTCACCGAGCGGCGCAACCGGAGTGGCGTCGGTCACGGTTCCCAGCGTTCCTGCTTCTTCGGCGGCACGGGCGGCGAGCCATTCTTTCGGGTCTTTGCCGAGCAGATTTATCGGTGGCTCTACCGTCATGGTGAACACCTCGCCCGCGCCCAAGTTTGCCGGTGTTGCAATCAGGCTCATCCCGGTTTTTGTTATCTTCCAGCCCTCCATGCTTTGCGCATGGCTACACAAGGGCGCAAGTAGCAAAGCCGCCCCGATTGCCACACCGCCGATTCTCGTTCGTACTCCATCCATGCGATTACCTCCGTTACTTTTTCAGATAGGGACTGCCGTCCAAATATAGTGCGTCTTTTTTGCCGTCTTTGTCCATGAACGCGAACGCCTTACGCTCCACGCGCCCGTCGTTGTACTTGAGCGTCATCGTGTAGCCGCTCAATGTGTAGGTTCCATCGGTGTTTTTCTGATTCTGCACCGTGGTTTGTGCGCCGCCTTCGGACGACATTGCCCCGACGAACCGCCCCGCTTTGAAGCGACCATCGGGCAAGAACGTGATGTCATTCGTGACAACGATCATTGTGCCGCCGCCCAGCGCGGTATTGCCGCCCCCGCTCAAACTGCTGTAGAACCCATTTAGTTTTTCGTTCGGCTTCGCGGCGGGGAGCGGTCCGTACCAGTCCACTTTTTCCCACGGGCTTTTACCGTACTGCTCCTCCAAAACGCCGCCGCGCTTGCGCCACTTGTCCCACGCGGTCGGGCGGGCGATACGGGCAGCGGCAACATCGAAATCGGACAGCGGCACATCGAAATCGTTGAAAAACGTGCCGTCGTTCAACATCACCATCGGAACCGGTTGCATAATCAGCATCCCGCCTGCTCCGGTTCGCCCCACGGTTTTCGAGTAAATACCAAACACCTGCGACGCCTTAACGCCCCTGCCCGGCGACGTATACGCGGCGGTTCCGCGTTTCGGCTTTGTTTTCGCCGATTTTGTGCCACCACTGGATGCGACTTGTGTTTTTCCCGCGCCGCCCCCGCGCACATTCGCCAAAACCGCGTCGGTGACGATGGGCAGGTAGCGACCGATTAGGGCTTTGTCCGGCGAGGCGATAACGCGGGCGAGTTGCGCCAAACCGTCGGGGCGACGCACCAGCTCGTAAATCAGGATGCGGGGTTTGTTTTCGCCGCTTTTCGGCACGAAAGCCATTGTGGACGTTACGATGTCCAGCCCACTTTTCTGCACCGATTTTGGAGAGGTACGATCCGAAACTGATTTCGCCACGCCGGTCGCGTCCGAATCCATCTTCGCCGAAAGATACGCCGACAAGTCCTTACCTCTCAGGTTTACCGGGTCTTCCAGAATTACGCCAAACGCTTCGCTCCCTTTCAAATCGGTCGGGCGATATGACGTGACCGCGCTTCTCCGGCTGGATTCCCAGTCGGAAATGTCGCCAAAAGGCACGGCGTTCGCGGCTCCGGCGAAAACGATTAGTGCCGATAATTCGGCGACAAATCGTTGCCGCCTCTTGAAAATGGAAAGCATTCGTTGTTGCCCCTTTCTTTGTTGCTTTTCGTTACCCGCAATCCGGCGCGAATAAAACACGCCGAAAACGGGAATATACCGAATCAGGAGACAAGAATATGCCGACAACACCACGCACCGTTGGAACCGGGGGCGCGAATGCCCCGCACACCAGCCAGACCGATTTATCGCCGCAAGACCCATTGAAAACGCACACCGGCAAAACCGCCGAAAGTACCGACTCTTTTGACGACGATTTGAAGGGCAACAACCGCGCCGGGCAACACGCCGGGGTTTCTGAAACGCGCACCTACACCGCCTACGATATTAAAGAGTTACACGAAAAGATGAGCGATTTCGATAACGGCGAGCTGAAGCGAATCCCGATTTTAGCGCACGGCGAACGCCTCGAACAAGGCGCGAAATACCTCGACCTGTCCGACCCTACGCGCACGATTTTCACCGCGCAAGGCTCGCAGGAAGCGCAAGACCCACACCTGTACGTGCCGAAAGCCGCGCTCGATTACGAACTGTGGAACCGGCTGACCGGCGTGGATGTCGCAGCGGAAGCCACCCTTGCCGACGATCTCGTACCCGCCCGGTGAAAGCGCGGCGGTGAAGGCGCGAACGCCCTGCCCAACCGGCAGGGCGTTCTCTTGTGAAACGTTAGGAACCTTCCGCGAACGCGGGGGCGTAAACAAAAAGGAAACGATACAATCATGGCGGAAACGCAAACGCGCACCGATTTAGATTTGGAACGATACCGGGCGCAACTTTTGGAACTCAAAAAAACGATAATCGTCACCGAGGAACGGATGGAAACGCAGGACGCGGACGGTCTGAATACCACAGGCAATGACCGCGCCGAATCTTCCGTGGCGGGCAACCACCCGGCGGACATGGCGACCGAACTACAAATCCGAATGCAGGACGCCGCGCTGGTCGAAAACGAACAAACCATGTTGCGGCAGATAGATGCGGCGTTGGTGCGCCTTGACGGCGGCACCTACGGACTGTCCGAAGTTTCCGGCAAGCCGATTCCGGCGGAGCGGTTAGACGCCCTTCCTTACGCCACGATGACGGTGGAAGAATCCGAAACGCAAGAGTAAATACACGAAAATGGAACAAAAACACGCTTGAACCACGGTGCGGAAACGCGGGAATCCCCGCTTGATACGATAGCAACGGCGACAATGACGGCGGCAAACGATAAAACCGTACCTGCCGCTTTGTTGTACGCTATCGCCATCGCGGTCGCCCTGCTCGATCAGGCGGTCAAAGCGTGGGTATCGGCGCGGCTCCCGTTGGGAGGAACCATTGCGGTAATCCCCGACGTTTTCCACTTAACCTATGTCCAAAACAAGGGCATGGCGTTTTCGCTACTCTCCGGGCAACGGCTGTTCTTGGTAGCGGCGGCGATCCTTGTTATCGGCGGGATTATCTGGGTGCAACGGCGTTACGGTTCGCGGGTTCCGACACTCGCCTGTTGGTCGCTCGCGCTTGCCCTCGGCGGCGCACTCGGCAACCTCCTTGACCGTGCCCGCCTCGGCTACGTGGTGGATATGTTTGACGCCCGCATCATCCGATTCCCGATTTTCAACGTCGCCGATACCGCGATTACGTTTGGCGTGATTTTACTCGCGTGGCGCGTGGCGACAACGCCCTCGCCGGAATCCGAACCCGCGCCGTCCGTGCCGCAGGAGGCGGCGTAAGCCATGTACCCCGTGTTGTTTTCCGTCGGTTCGCTCCCGATTCATGCGTGGGGCGTTTTGCTGATGATCGGCTTTCTGGTCGGCACATGGCGGGCGGCGAAAGTCGCGCCCCGCTACGGCATTCCCGGCGAAGATTTGTGGGACGCGGCACTTTTCGGCTTGCTTGGCGGGATTTTGGGCGCACGGTTCGCCTACGTCCTGCAGAACTTAGGCGACTACACGGCAAACCCGCTCGCGGCGTTCGCGCTCTGGCAGGGCGGCATGACTTCGTTCGGCGGACTAATCGGCGGCGTCACGGTCGGGCTTTGGATTCTGCACCGGCGCGGACATAGCCTTTTGGACGCGGGCGATCTGGTCGCGCCGTCACTCGCGCTCGGCTATCTTTTCGGGCGAATCGGTTGCTACCTGAACGGTTGTTGCTACGGCGGTTACTGCCCGGAACCGCTTGGCGTCCACTTTCCTGAAATCCCCGGAACGGTTCACGCGACACAACTGTACTCGGCGTTCGCGGGTCTCGCTATCTTTTTCGCGCTGGCGGTGATGGAATCACGGCGAACCTTCGCCGGGCAGATTCTCGCGCTGTTCGCCCTGCTTTACGGGGTGTATCGCTTCGTC
>JACMIU010000110.1 GCA_014380985.1 Armatimonadota bacterium
ACCTTGCGCGTTTCCCATCCATCCTGATCCAATTCCGAATAGTACCAAATAGGTTCGTCAGGGAATGTATGCATCCATTCGACCCGCACATATCTTTGTGTGTCTGACATTTATAAAGCCTTCCTGCTACGCACAATCAACATTGTCAGTAGTCGGCAAATCCATTCTGAAAGCAGTACCAGCAAACAAAAAGTACCTGCGCCAATCATCACCATGCCAAGCCCCGTTATTCCAATAAACCAGCGATGAGCGTTAAGCGCAACGACTACCGGTGGCACGGTCACAAGTAGCCACGTCAGCCAAGCGGGAATGTAGACCGTCCAAGAGTATTTTTCCGGTGTCATCACGTGTTCTGTTTCTTGACAATTGTACCGCGTACTCGCCACGCTTTTGCTTCCCCTTGAAACAAGCCCCGGTCGCCGATATACTGCAAACTAACGATTCGCGCCGCGTCCCGCCGTGCCGTGGCGGAAAGGCGGCTCACCCCGTACCCTGCCAATCGTGAACGTGAACCACTTATGAAACCCCGAACGCTCGCCGCCATTGTCGCGGCTCTTACTGTTGCTTGTCTTCTTGTGATTTTCCTGCCGATTCTTGCCCCCGGTTCGCCGGTGTCGCGGGTTCTGCCGAAGCCGAAACTCGGTCTCGATATTCAGGGCGGGGCGCGAGTCGTGCTTGAGGCGCAGACCGACAAGATGCCCACCGGAAAGAAATGGAACGACGACGCCAAAGCAGCGGTGTTCAAAACGCTGGAAAACCGCGTCAACGCGAACGGCGTTTCCGAGCCGGTGATTTTGCCGAAAGGCGACAAGCAGTTTATCGTCGAACTGCCGGGCATCACCAATCAAGCGCAACTGCTCGAACAACTGCAAAACACCGCGCTATTGGAGTTTTACTACAGTCCCGAATGGAATACCCAGCGCAACCCGTCGGGTCGGTATTCGTTCGGCACACAGGACAGCGCGGACGGCAACCGCGAAGAATACACTGTGACCGATAACGTTTCGCGCAAAACGTTCCGCGACCGTTATCACATCAACGCCGCTTTGAAAGAGTTCCTCGAACGCGGCAAATCGGGCGGCACGGCGACCGCGCTTCCCGTGCCGCTCGGCGACTTGGCGGTGGTCGGTGGGCGCGAAGCCGTTTCGCTCCTGCCCGACGATGCGAGGGCATTACCCGCGCTTGCCGAGGAACTGCAAAACTTCAACTCATTCCTTGACGGCGCACAACTACAGATGACCGGTAGCGACCTACTGCCGGGCGGGGCGCAGTCCAACTTTGGACAACAGGGAACCGGCGCGGTGGTCAACCTGAAGTTCAACAGCGAGGGACAACGCAAGTTCGCCGATTTTACCAAAGATCACTCGCAGGAAATTCTGATGATTTTCCTTGACGGGCGCATCTTAATGACGCCGAATATCAACGAACCGATTCTGGACGGCAACGCGCAAATCTCGCCGTTCGCGTCGGTTCCCGAAGCGAAGCAGTTAGCCGATTACCTCAACGGCGGTTCGCTCCCCGTGCCGCTCAAAATCGTGCAACAGCAAAGCGTTGAGGCGACGCTTGGCAAGTCGGCGGTGCAGTCCGGCTTGGTCGCCGGGCTGGTCGGCATCGGCGCGGTGATTGTGTTCGTGATTTCCCTGTACCGGTTGCCCGGCGCGATTGCCTGTTTCGCGCTTCTGCTGTACACCGTGTTCACGTACACGATTTTTCTACTCGTGCCGGTGACATTCACCCTGCCGGGTATCGCCGGTTTTATCCTGTCGGTCGGCATGGCGATTGACGCCAACATTCTGATTTTCGAGCGCACGAAGGAAGAGTTAGCCGAGGGCAAAACCCTGCTTCGCGCCGTGGAAAACGGCTTCAACCGCGCCTTTACCGCGATTTTCGATAGCAACCTGTGTACCGCCGTCACATCGCTACTGCTGTACAACTTCGGCAACGGGCCCGTGCGCGGCTTCGCACTGACCCTGCTAATCGGTGTAGCGGTTTCGATGTTTACCGCGATCACCGTCACCCGCTCGATTCTGCTTCTCACGGTGGGCGACAACAAGGGTGTGCTGACCGGTTGGGGCGGCAAACTGTGGCGACCGAATATGCATACGGTGAAGCACCGCGCCATTTTCTATGCGATTTCAGTGGCGATTATTGTTCCCGGCATGATCGCCCTGTTTAACGGTGGGTTCAAGCCCGGCATCGAGTTTACCGGCGGCTCGGAACTGACTTTGCGCTTCGAGAAACCCGTGACCCGCGAAGCCGTGGAAAAAGCGGTGCGGAGCGCGGGCGGCGAAAAAACTGCCGAAGCGACCGCGCAGGTCGCCGGAGACAACACGGTCATCGTGCGGCTTCCGCAAACCGCGCAAAGCGGCGAAGTGACGCAAAACGACGCGGCGAATATCGTTGAGCAGGTCGGCGCGGCGTTCCCCGGTCAAACCGTGACGCAACAGGAATTCTCGCTGATTGGCGGCTCCATCTCGAAAGAACTGACCACCAACGCGCTGTACGCCATCGGGTTGTCGTCCTTGTTCATCCTCGGCTACCTGACCTTCCGGTTCGGCGTCGGCGGCTTTAGGAACGGCTTGAAGTTCGGCGTCGCGGCGGTAATCGCCATGCTTCACGATGTCGCGGTGCTTGCCGGAGTGTTCGCCATTCTCGGATTGGTGCTGAACTGGAAGGTGGATTCGCTGTTCGTCACCGCCGCGCTGACCGTTATCGGCTTCTCTGTTCACGACACGATTATCATTTTCGACCGCATCCGCGAGAACCTGAAACTACGCGGGGGGCGTGTTGAGTTCGGCGAACTGGTCAACGAGAGTATCAACGAAACGTTCGCCCGCTCCATAAATACGTCAATGACCGTGATTATCACGCTGACCGCGCTACTCATCTTAGGCGGCGCGGTAATTCGCCCGCTGAATGCCGCGCTTCTTATCGGCATCGTGTCGGGAACGTATTCGAGCATCTTCAACGCCGCGCAGTTAGTTGTGGATTGGGAACGGCTGTTTGGCAAAAAAGGCGGCTCGTACCGGGATGCTACGGAGCGCACCGCCCCGAAACCAAACGTTTCGGACAAGCCGAAGCCGATCACGCCGACAACCGGAACGACCGCAGGAGGGGGCGGCGCGAAAACCTTTGTTGCGCCGCCGCTTACCCCGACGCCCTCACCCGCGTCGCAGTCCGACCGACCGACCGAACCGGACGCGCCGACCGGGGGCGCGACCGTGTTTTCCGCGCCGATAACACCTGCGAAAACGGTTATTCCCGACGTTGCCCCGCGGCGCAAGCGGCGAATGTAGTGCGCGGGGATGTTCCATCCCCGCACCCAAAGCGGTACAATAACCCTATGCCGTTCTTGCCCGCGCCCTCCCTACTCCCCGCGCTTGGCTTGTCGCCCGCGCTGTACCTGCTCGGCTACGTGACCGGCGTGGCGGCGTTCGCGTGGCTGGCGCGGCGACGCGGGTTGTCCACTACCGGCGTTTGGTCGGTCGCCGTGGTCGGTTTAGTCGGCGGGTTAGTCGGCGCAAACATCGCGCAGTTCGCAGGGTCGGGCGGGACGCAGATCGGCAAATCGGTTCTCGGCGGGATTATCGGCGGCTACCTGTCGGTGCATTTGTACAAGGCGGCAATCGGTCTGCGCCGACCGCTCGGCGATCTGTTCGCGTTCGCGCTGTCGGCGGGCGAGGCGGTCGGGCGATGGGGCTGTTACTTCGGCGGATGCTGTTTCGGGCATGAGGCGGGCGCGGTAGCATGGTGGACGACCTATCAGCACGGCGCGAACCGTTACCCGACACAGGCGTTTATGTCGGTAGCGTCCGCCCTGACTTTCGCCTTGCTCATCGTGCTGGAGCGGCGGCGCGTTTTGCCGGAAAACGGCTTGTTCTTCGTGCAAGGACTGCTCGCGTGCGCGGCACGGTTCGGGATCGAGTTCTACCGCACGGCGTCCCCGGTCGCCGTAGGTTTGACGGCGGCGCAGTGGGCGTGTCTCGCGGGCATGGTGTTTTTCGGCGCGATGCTGGCGCGAATGATAGGCAAAACGCGAAAAGTGGGAACGGCGGTTCCGGCATGAAATGTCCACACTGCAACGTCGAAACCGGCAAAGCCACCGCCGCCTACTTTTGCCCCGACTGCGCGATGCCGCTGGGCTGGGTTAATGCGGGCAAGTGGACAAGACAAGACGAGACGCGGCTACAAACGCGGGAAAAGCCCCGGACGCCGCCCACTGCGCCCGTGGCAATCCCGACCTCGCCGGTGTCGCCCGGCGCACTGCTCACCGGGAACGTTCGCGGCGATTTCCTGCTCGGTGTGCTAAACGAACCGGTAGCCATCGCGCTTGCCGCTTTCGGCGTGTGGCAACTGCTCTCCGCTCCGATGGACAATTACCCTCTCCTACCCGCGCTCGGACAAATCGCTACCGGCGCGTTCATGTTGTGGCACGGGGCGAATATGCGCGAACGCTATTCGGCGATAGCGAACGGTTTCAAGCGATGGCGCGGCGTGACCGGTTGGTGCGGTGACCACCTGAAAACGCTCCTTTGCGGCGCGTTCGTGCTGGCGATTTTATTCCCGCTCGCCGCCGGTTGCTTTCTGTTCGTCCAAATCGTCGGCATGGTCGGTTGGATTCCGGTGCTACTGGTGATATACGGGCTTGGCATCATCGCCCGTCGTATTCGCGGCGAGCAACCAAAAAGAAAGCAAAGGCTTCAAAATGGCTAACGAAACACCGGGCATCGCCTGCCCCAACTGTGGCCCGACCGCCGACACCGCGCAACGGCTCTGCCCGAACTGCGGCACGCCCCTGCCCGGTATGCAGACACAAGCGGTCGCGCCCCCACCGGTGCTTCCGCCGGGGCAACCACAACAACCGTGGGCGATGACGCCGGACTTGCCGCAAGGCGTCCGGCAAAAAGGGCAAGGCAACAAAATCGTCAGTTGGGTGCTGGGCGGTTGCGCCCTACTCGCTCTGTTAGTGCTATTAGGATTGCTCGCGCTTTGCGGCATCATCACTATTTAAGCCGCGAAGAATAATTTCTAATTTTTTTCTTGACCCGCCCGAACTCACGGAAAAATCACGGAAGGTTTGTAACATGGTGTTCGTTAAGCGCGGAGACCCGCCC
>JACMIU010000111.1 GCA_014380985.1 Armatimonadota bacterium
AGCGGCAAATCGCCCTCGTGTATCCCGGTCTCGTACACGGTCAAATCGGCACGAAACGGCAGGGCATCGGGGAACGGGAGACTTTCCGCCGCCTCGTAGCCCGCCGCGAACGTTTGTGCCGACCGCGCCGGAGTGCCGGGGATTACAGCGAACTCCAACGTCAGCGACCACCATACGTAGCCGGGTTTATCGGGCGTCACGGTTTGGGACACGATTCGGGAAGGAATGATGTCGCCGTTGCCGCCGCGCACCGTAACCGGCATCGGCTCGCGCACCGGAAACGCGGCGGAAAAACGGACGCGGCACGGGGGAACGTCCGCATCGCTTGTGTTGAATACTACCAGTGCCACGGTTGGAACCCCCGCCCGCCGCAGGGGTTCCGTATGGATGCGGGCGAGCAGGGATTCCATAGTGCGACTACACGACCTGCGTGAGCTTGCCGGAACTATCGCCGATACGTTCGATGGGAATCCCCGCCTTGTCGAAGAGGCTCAGGAAAAGGTTCGTCATCGGGGTTCCGTCGTCGTACTTGGTGTGCCGGTTGCCAGAGATTTTGCCGCCGCCCTTGCCGAGCAGAATTACCGGCAGGTTGTTGTGGTTGTGCCGGTCGCCGTCGCTGATACCGCCGCCGTATACGAGCAGGGTGTTATCAAGTAGCGTGGAACCGCCTTCCTTAAGCGACTGCATTTTCTGCGCGATGTAGGCGAGTTGCTCCATGTGGAAGCGGTTGATCTTGCGAACTGCCGCCTGTTTTTCCGCCGAACCGCCGTGGTGCGACATTTCGTGGTGTCCTTCGGCAACGCCAATATCGCGGTAAGAGCGGTTCGAGCCTTCGTTAGCGAACATGAACGTGCAAACGCGGGTTAGGTCGGCTTGAAACGCTAAGATCATCATGTCGCCCATCAGCCGGATATGCTCGCCGTAGTCCTGCGGCATGGAAGCGGGGCGCATGACGCCAATATCCGGCTTTTTACCGGAGGCGAGTTGCGCGTTCTGCTTGGAAATCAGTTGAATACGGCGTTCGAGTTCACGTACCCCGGTCAGGTACTCGTCTAACTTTTGCTTGTCGTGTCCGCCTAGTTGCTTGGTGAGCGATTTGGCGTCGTCCATCACAAAGTCCAGTACGCTTGCCTGATACAGCGACCGCGACGAGTCGTTCGTGCCGAGTGCGCCGCCGCTGTCCACGCCGAAAAGGCGGTCGAACACGAGGCGCGGGTCGGTTTCTTTCGCTACGGGCGTGGATTCGCCGCGCCAAGCGATGCTGTTGGAGTAGGCGCACGAGTAGCCTGAGTCGCAGTCACCGGCAAGCCCGCCGCGCTCACAGCCGAGTTCGAGCGATGCGAAGCGCGTGGTTTTGCCGAGATACTGTGCGGCTATCTGGTCGGCGGAAATACCCGCTTTGATATTCGCGCCGGACGTTTTGCGCGGATGGCAACCGGTGAGCCATGCGGACGCCGAGCGGGCGTGGTCGCCGCCGCCGTCGCCTTTCGCGTGTGCGTTGTCCTGCGTCAAGCCGGTCATGATATTGAGCGAGTTGCGTACCCCCTTAAGCGGTTCGAGAAGAAAGGGCAGTTCGACGTTTTTGCCGACCGCCGCCGGTGTCCAATCGGGCATATGCATCCCGTTCGGCACGAACAAAAACGCCATTCGTACCGGTGCAACGGCTTTCGCGCCGCTTTGTGCGAGCGCGGTCAGGGGCATCATCGCGTCAAGGAGCGGCAGGGCAAACGCGGTTCCCGTGCCTTGCAAAAGTCGCCGTCGTGAAATCGGGGTTGTCATGGTTCCATCTTTCTTGTGTCTGCAGTCGTATTTGCCGCGTCCTTCGCGGCTATCGTTTGGTCAAAAGTATCGGCAACGCCGGTCGCGCTCATCGGTACGCGCAGGGTTTTATTCCCGCCCCCGCGAAGAATGATCGCATCCGGCTCGATAGTTTGCACAACGGGAGCAACATCAATATTCGCTTCCGCCCGCGTTTCTGCGGCGATTTCCTGCGGCGACTTTCGTTGCATAAGATCGCCCGTTCGCACCGTGCGCCAAACCGGTGCGATTCCGGGAATGCGCGTTTCCATTAAAGCCACTCGAATCGGAGTGCCACCCTTTTCGGCGGCGAGTTCCACATAGCCCGCCATGCGATACAGAGTGTGCGGCGCGTCCGCCGGAACTGGCTCCGGGGGCGGGGTAGGCGCGTATATACGTTCTTCATCGCGCCGGAACACCATGTCACGTGGCAAAATAACGTACCTGTCCCATCGCTGGGCGATTTGCACCCCCGGTGCGGGCGCGGCTCCGACAACACGCGGCAACAATCGCCAAAACTCCTGCGGCTTCCCGTTGGTCGAGAACGTAATCGTTCCGGTCACGGTCGGAGCCACGTCCGTGCCCGATCGGGTGATGCCAATCAACAATTGTAGCGCGGCTCCCGTGGGGGCGGACACAAATCGCGCTTCAACCAGATTTTGCGGCGACGTTTCGCTGGTATCCACTACGGCTTTCGACGTCGCCCGATCTAGTGTGACCATCTTCTTTTCCTTCGCGCCCAAACCCAGCGGAATCCCGAACGCTCCTGCCACTACCCCGTTTTCCCGGTCGTTTTTCTGTAGTGCCGGTAGCACCACCGAGGAGAGCCAACCGGCTCCGACCACGACGAAGGCGAGCGAGATTAGCCCCACACGTCGGTGCGCGGGAAGCGTGGTACGAGTTTTTTTTGCGTCGTCACCCTTCATACAGTCTCTCCTGTTTTAGCGAATGCTGGCGGTTTTGGCTCCGCGCTTCGGCGCGATAATGTCGCCGGGCGCGGTGCGCCGTTTGCGGAACGGTTCGCTCAGCACGATTTGTTCGACCACGGCGGAAAATCGGTACTGTTTCGCGGCTACCGTGTCCGCCATGTCGCCGACATTGCAACGGTCGGTGCTTTCCACGCCGCGCCCAATCGCATATGTCAGCAGTTTTTCGGTCATTGCTTTGGTGAACAACAATTTCTTGCCCGCCAACACTTTTCGCAGTTGCCCCGAACCATCAAACGATTTTCCATCGGGCAAGGTTCCCGTCGCGTCAATCGCGGCGGTTCCGTCGCGTTCGCGCCAAGCCCCGATTGCGTCGAAGTTTTCCAAACCAAAGCCAATCGGATCCATGCGCGAATGGCACGACGCGCACGATGGGTCTGCGCGGTGCTTTTCGAGGCGTTCGCGTAGCGTTCCCGTGAGAGCCTCTTTGCCCTTCGCGTCGTCGGGCAGTTCGCCGACACCGGGCGGGGGCGGAGGCGGGGGCGTGTTGAGCAGATTGTCCAGCACCCATTTGCCGCGTTTCACCGGCGACGTGCGCGTCGGGTTCGAGGTGATCGTCAGAACCGACGCTTGTGTCAGCACCCCGCCGCGCCGCCCGCCGGACAACTTCACTCGAACAAACTTGTCGCCGGTCACGTTCGTGACGCCGTAGTGCTTGGCGAGGCGACCGTTCAGGTATGTCCAGTCGGAATCAAGAAACTCCAGAACCGAGCGGTCTTCGCGCACCACGGCAGAAAAATAGCGGCGCGTTTCCTCGCGCATCGCCGAGCGAAGCGACTCATCCCACTGCGGGAACTGCGTCGGGTCGGGCGAAACGCGGTCTAACTTCCGCAGTTGTAGCCACTGCCCGGCGAAGTTATCGGTCAAAGCCACGGCTTTCGGCGACGCGAGCATTCGTTTCGCCTGCGCCTTCAGCACTTCGGGCTTGTGCAATTGCTTCGTCGCGGCAAGTGTGAGAAGCGTATCGTCGGGTGTGCTTGACCACAGGAAGTACGACAACCGCGCCGCCAGTTCGTAATCAGTTAGATCGCGGGTTTCGCCGGTTTCGCGTTCGGCGCGGTACAGAAAGTTCGGCGAGGCTAAAATGCCCTGCATTCCGAGTTGGATACCGCGCTCGAAACTTTCCTTGTTTTTGCGGGCGATGCCGTACAAGGAAACCAAACGGTCGGTTTCGGCGAGCGTCGGGGGACGTCGGAACGCCCGCAATGCGAACGCCCGCAGGATTTTCCGTGCCCGTTCGGTTTCGCCGGTCGCCGATTTACCCGGCGCGAACAGCCGGGTTTGCGCGGGGGACGCGGCGGCGAGTTTCGCCAAAGTCGCCGTGTCCACGTTGTTCGGTCCGGCGACTTCGATGGATTCGATAAACAGGTTCCGGTCGCCGTTCAGCGCGGGGTTCGGGTCTTTTTCGCGGTAGTAATCGTTGGTGAACGTCGCGCCCACGGGTTGCTCGCCGCCTTGCACAAACGTCTCGACAACAAGGGTTTGCGGCTTGCGCGAATCGGTCGCGGAAACCGGCAGTGTTTTTATCTCCTTGCCGCCGATTTCGATTCGCACCTCGGCGTCGCCGTCGCCCGCTTTTTGTTGCCACGTTTTGACGCGAATCGTGTATTTGCCGGGAAGCGGGAACGCATACGGCACGGCAACGGTTCCCGCGCTGAACAGGGCGCGTCCCTCGGTTCCCGGCGCGTCGAACCCGCCGAACGCGGCGAGTTTCGAGCCTTCCCATGTGCGCCCGGCGATCATGTCTTCGGGGGCTTTCACCGTGGCTTGGGCGATCTTGCCCGCCGCTGAAAGGTATTTTTCCATCAGAATTGGGGAAAGCGACAGCACATCACCGATATTGTCAAAGCCGTAGCCAACATCGTCGGACGGAAAATCGTCGCTCAGGCGCAGGTCTAAGCCGGTTAGATCGCGCACCGTGTTATTGTATTCTGCCCGGTTCAACCGCCGCATCGTGACGCGACCGGGGTCATTGATTTTGCAGTCAATCGCGGAATACAGCCCTTCGATATGCGCGACTAATTTTTCGCGTTCGGCGTCGGAAGGGGCGGGCATTCCCATGGGCGGCATATGTTTGGAAGAAATGTTCGAGGCAACCTGCTCCCAATCCTTGCGATTTTTCATCAAGGTATTGGTTTTGGTAAGACCTGCCAGCACCACGCCGCCTGAAGGCGCGTCCGCCGTGTGGCAACCGATACAGTATTTATCTACCAAAGGCGCGACGTCGCGGGCGAACGTCGGCGCGGCGTTCGTCGGCTTCTTCGGGGCGGCGGGCGGCTTGGCGGCGGCGGTCAGCGATACCCCAGCAACCGCAACGGCAAGGGTTGCGGTGGGAAGAAGGTATAATAGCGCAGTACGTCCCCGTTGCGTTAAAAAAGGCGTTAGAAAACTGGTCATCGGCGATAAAGACGGTGACAGTGGGTACGCGGAAAAACGGCGTCCGACACTGTGACCCTTTCCATTACTCATTATAGACCATTTTGCGCGAAATCGCTTCACCTTTTTTCAAACAATCGGTTGAAAAAGTTTTTGCACGGGAAAAACGATAGCAAATGACAACACAAACTATGACAACCGGCGACGGTGCAACGCTTTCGGTGCGCGTTTGGGAAAAGCCCGGCACGGTTGCGGGTGCTACGCCCCGCGATATTTTGCTCGTCCACGGCTTTCCAGCGAGCGGTGGCACGTTCGCCGCGCTTGCGGAAATCATGCTTCTCGGCGCGTCGGACGCCACGCTTCGCCTTGTCGCGCCCGACCTGCGCGGCTACGGCGATTCGGACAAACCGGCGACCGGCTATACTTGTGATCGGTTCGCGGCGGATGTGAGCGAAGTCGCCACCGCCTTGAACCTGCGCGACTACCTTCTAGTCGGTCATTCGATGGGCGGCAAAATCGCGCAAATCGTCGCCGCTACAAAGCCCGCCGAACTGGATGCCCTCGCGCTGATAACGCCGGGGCTACTCGCGCCGTCGCTGTCCCTGCCCGACTTAGCCGACCGCCTCGCGGCGCACAGCGACGCGGCGAAAACCCGCGCCCTTCTATCGGGCTGGGCGGCGCACCCGCTGGACGCGAATGACGAAGAAGCGGTAACGGCGGACGGCTTGCGTGTCGGTGCGGACGCTTGGCGCGGCTGGCTCGAAACGATGCGCGGCGAAGATTTCGCGGCACACGCGGCGCGAATCGCCGTGCCGACGCTGGTTATCGGGGCAGGTAAAGACCCTCAGCGCACCGAAGCGGAACTGCAGGGCGTGGTAGAAAGCATCGCCGGGGCGAAATACGCCCGCCTTCCGATGAGCGGACACCTGCCGCACTTAGAAGACCCGGTGACGCTCGCCATGACGCTCTCGAACTTTTTGGACGGCTTGCCGGTGGAAACGGCGTAATCGTGGCAAACCCATTTGACAACGAGAACGGTTTTATCCCGCACCTGCCGGGAATGCCGGAAGCCATCAACGCCGACTCGTTCGACGAAGACGTTTTGTTGTCGGATGTGCCGGTACTGGTGGAGTTCTGGACGGCGCGATGTGCGCCGTGCCGCCGCCTCGCGCCCGAACTGCAAGCCGTAGCGGAAACGTTTCGCGGACGGCTTCGCGTTTTCACCATTGACGTAGATCAGGAACTACCCGCCGCGACCCGTTTTGCGGTACACTCGGTTCCGGCGATTCTGCTTTTTGTGCGCGGCGCGGAGGTGAATCGGTTTTACGGTATCACCGACCGCGACACGCTCACGCAAGCCGTCGCCGAATGCTTGAACGCAAAGGAATAAAACAAATGCCCAAGATTTACTGGAACGATGTCGAGGATATTGCCATCGGCTTGTCGGAAACGTTCCCCGACATTGACCCGCTCACGGTGCGCTTCACCGACCTGCTACAGATGATTCAGCAAGTCCCCGATTTCGCGGGCGACGTGTCCGAGTCGAACGAGGGCAAACTGGAAGCCGTGCAGATGGCGTGGCTCGACGAGTGGAAAGACCAGCAGAAGTAAGACCACGTGATGAGACCCCTGCTCGCGTTCCTTCTGCTACTAATTTTCGCGGGAACCGTTCGCGCCGATGAGAACAATCAAGCGTTGGTTTCCGGTGAACGGGCGTATTTGCTCAAGTCGCCGGAAATAGTCGCGCCCGGCGCAACCGGTCAAACGTCGGTGTCGCCGGACGGTACAACGCTTTTGTTCGCACAATTGGCGACCGGATGGGGCGGCTTTAACGCACTGTCATACACCGAAGGCGACGTGTTCCCTGATTCTGCCGTGATGCTGTATTCGGCGGCGCGTGACAAGCCGGTTGTGCTGTGGAAAAGCGCGAACACCGTTTCCGATTGGCGATTCGTGGAGAAGATTGATTGGCTCGCCGGGGGCGAAACGGCACTGGTGCGAATCAGTCACGGTCATCAGGACGACAAAGGCGAACTCGATTTTGGCGCGGATTTGCTTTTGGTGAACGTGCGCCGACAGATCGCCCGCTTTATCACGCTCATCGAACCGGGTATCAGTAGCGGTCAGACATTCTTGCAACTATCCCCGACTCGCCCGGAAGCCCTGCTAAACGTTACTGGATTCACACCCGACCCGTTAAAAAGAACAAATAAAATCTATTTTCTGGATGCGCGGGGAGTGGGAATGTTGATGCACAGTAGCG
>JACMIU010000112.1 GCA_014380985.1 Armatimonadota bacterium
CAGTTTTCCGGTCGCCCGAACCATAGGTTATAGGCGCGGTAGTTGCCTAAGCCGATGCCGAGCGGAAACTTCGCCGCGTAAATTGTGGACGCATAGAGCATTCGGGATCGGTCGTTCGACAGGTTGCCCTGTTCGTCCTGCGCCCGCTTGCCGCGCTTGACGCGCCCGCCGTAGAAGTTGGACGTGTAGACCTTTTCCCAGAAGTATGGGAAGTTGGCGACTACCAGCACGGCGATTAATGCCGCCGCACCGTAGACGATTTTGCGGTTGACGCGCCACGTAATCAGGGCGAGCGCGACCAACGCGCCCATCCAGCCGGAAACCCATTCGGCATCGCGGATAAAGTAGACGCCGAAGATTGCCAGCGCGACGCCGCCTGCGAGGAGCCGACGCCAGACCGCGCCGGTATCGAGCAGGGCAAACGCGGCGCAAATCGCCATAGCGAGAATCTGCGCGAACGCCTGATAATCAGTAACGGGAACGAACTTGAGTAGCCCGGTGAAAGTGGCTATACCGGGAACGAGCAAGGCTATTGCCGCGAAGCGCAAGTGTTTGCCGGTGAGCGTGTTGCCTAAGAGAAGCACCCCGGCAAGCGCGAGAAAGCGTAGCGCGTATTCGAGGATATTGACCGGCAGAAATGTTTCCGGCGAATGCTTTAGAACATCGGCGTTCGGGAACAGGAGTGAGTTCACGGTTGACCACGCGGCGAACGCGAGGTAGCAGATAATCGGGGCGTTGACCGGCGACTTGAATAGCGTTAAATCGTAGGAAAACAGTTTGCGTAAGCCCCACACCGCGAGTAGCGCGACCAGTCCAAGTTGCGACACCAAGAGTTTCTGCCCGCCGCCGGAGCCGCCCTGCGCGACATCGGGCGTCCCCAAGACCATCCACGCGACGCACAGATAGCCGATGATTCCCCACTGCAGATTACGCCACAGGAAGAGGAAGCCGACCACGCCGACGCCGAGAAGCAGAAGCCACGTCGCCGAACCGGTGGGGGCGACAATCTGTACGGTGAGCAGTCCGACACCGATTGCGAGTAGCACGGCTAAAAGCCACGCTACGGTGCGCTTGGAAAGTTCGGCGGAGGTGCGGTCGGGTTCGGGGGTAGGAGACCCGGCGAGCAATCCCCAGTCGCCGGTTCGGCGCGGCGTTGGTTCGGGCGGTGGTGGCGGCAGCGATAGCGACATAACTTTTTAAGGTTGGTGAACGGTTCGCAAAACGCCGAGAACTTGCGCGGCGAGCATCGCCCAGTCGTACCGCTGTTCGGCAAGGGCGCGGGCGTTTCGCGCCAAACGCGCCGCCAAAGCCGCGTCGGTCAGAAGCCGCACACACGCCCCGGCGAACGCTTCGGCATCGTCAGCGAGGAGCAAATGCTCGCCGTCCGCGCTTCCTGCTAAGCCGACCGCCCCGATGGACGTTGACACCACCGACAAGCCCGCCGCCCACGCCTCCAAAATCTTGAGCCGCGTTCCGCCGCCCGACCGGAGCGGCACGGCACACACCACGGCTTTGGCAAGTTCGGGGCGCATATCGCCGACAAACCCGGTCAGAATCACGCGGGGATTGGCGGCATACCGCGCCGCGTCTTCCGCACCGTGCTTGCCGGTGACGACCAGATGCGCACCCGGAACTTCGCTCACGATACCCGGCAAAATGTGTTGCACGAACCATGCCACGGCAACCGCGTTCGGCGGGTAGGTCAGCGAACCGTTGTAGAGAAGGCGA
>JACMIU010000113.1 GCA_014380985.1 Armatimonadota bacterium
CGAAGGCTCCCCACCGGAGGATGGAACATCCCCGCCACGTTATTATCTATCAACAAAGTGCGTTCGCTCCTTCTATGGTCATAGTACGTATCAACGAAGTTTTTTGTTGATGATGGCGTCAAGAAACACTACAGCTGTTGCAACAACGTCACCTCGCCCCCTACATGTAGATTTTCAGACTTGACGTCATCTACATATAGACGATAGAATTGCCCCGTCGCACTATATGTAGGTACTACACGGTTACTGGCGCGGCGGAAGGACAACGCTTATGCGATGCCCGTATTGCGGAGCGAGCGACAAAGACCATGTTCTCGATTCCCGCCCCGTGCGCGACGGCGCGGCGATCAAGCGGCGGCGCGAATGCGAAACGTGCCGGGGACGATTCACGACCTTTGAGGAAATCGAGGAGATGCGCCTCATGGTCATCAAGGGCAAAGACCGGGGACGCGAGCCGTACCGGCGCGAAAAACTGCGTCGCGCCATCGAACTCGCGTGCAAGAAACGCCCCGTGACCGACGCACAAATCGAAGCCACCGTGGACGAAATCGAACGCAAACTGTACAGCAGTCAGGAAAAAGAAGTGTCGTCATCCGACATCGGTGAAATGGTTATGGATCGGCTTCGCAGTTTGGATCAGGTGGCGTATATCCGCTTCGCGTCGGTGTACCGCCAGTTCGAGGATGTGCGGCAGTTCCGGCAGTTGGTAGACCGCATTGGGACGCGCCGCCCCGCGAAAACACGCGACGCGGGCGTTCCCCCCGCGCAGAATGACAACGAATAAAAACCACGCCAAGCAGTGAGCAAGAACTTCGTTCTTCTCGTGGCAAATTAGAAACAGAAGGACAGCAAGAAAAATGGCAAGCGAACTATTTGAAGATATGCCCGGTGGAAGCGATTCCACCACCGACCTCGCACCCGCACCCGCTAAGCGCGGCAAAAACGGCACGGCAACCACGTTGGCGACGGAAGCCGCGAAGGTTTCCGCGTCGTCGTCCACCGAGCCGGGGGGAAGCGTTCCCCTGATGGCGTCCCCGACCACCGATGGCGAAATCGTTTTGCCGGAGCGTATCGCCGAGAGCGCGACCGGGCAGGGCGATATTTTCGCGGGTGAAGGCTTGTCGTTTGCGCGGTACTTCACGACGCCCGGCGAGGATGTGTTTGCGACGACCGAATGGGACTACCGCACGTCGGTGATTTCCGGCGAAGGCGGCGCGGTCGTGTTCGAGCAGAAGGATGTCGAAATCCCCAAAGCGTGGTCAATGCTGGCGACGAACGTGGTGGTGTCGAAATACTTCCGTGGCAAGATCGGCACGCCGGAGCGCGAATCGTCGGTGAAGCAATTAGTTTCCCGCGTCGCCGACACGATTTATGCGTGGGGCAAGAAGGGCAACTACTTCGAGACCGACGCCGACGCCGACACGTTCCACGACGAATTGAAGTACCTGCTCACGCATCAGTACATGGCGTTCAACTCGCCGGTTTGGTTCAACCTCGGCGTCGTGGGCGAACGCCCGCAGGTGTCAGCGTGTTTCATTAACTCGGTCGAGGATACCATGGAGAGCATTCTGACGCTCGCCAAAACCGAGGGAATGCTGTTCAAGTGGGGTTCCGGCACAGGGACGAATATCTCGGTTCTGCGGTCGTCCAACGAGTCGCTCAAAGGCGGCGGCACAGCGTCGGGACCGGTTTCGTTTATGCGCGGGTTTGACGCCTTCGCCGGAGCCGTGAAAAGCGGCGGCAAGACCCGTCGTGCGGCAAAGATGGTGATCCTCAACACCGATCACCCCGACATCGAGGAGTTTGTGGAATGCAAAGCCGACTCCGAAAAGAAGGCGCACGCCCTGATTGAAGCGGGCTATTCCGGCGCGTTCAATGTGCCGAACGGCGCGTATGACTCGGTGTATTTCCAGAACGCGAACCATTCGGTGCGGGCGACCGACGACTTTATGCGGGCGGTGGAACTCGACCGCGATTGGTCTACCCGCGAAGTGACCACCGGCAACGTCACGAAAACGTTCAAAGCCCGCGAACTGATGCGGAAAATGGCGGAAGCGACGTGGGTTTGCGGCGACCCCGGAATGCAATTCGATACCACGGCGAACCGCTGGCACACCTGCCCGAACACCGGGCGCATCAACGCCTCGAATCCGTGTAGCGAATTCTTCTTCCTCGACGATACCGCGTGTAACCTCGCTTCGCTCAACTTAATGAAGTTCCGAACGCCGAGCCACGAGTTTGACGTGGAAATGTTCCGCCATGCCGTGCGCGTCACGGCGACGGCGCAGGAAATCATGGTTGGCAACGCGGCGTACCCGACCGACAAAATCACGATCAATTCGCACGACTACCGCCCACTGGGCTTGGGCTACGCGAACCTCGGTGCGCTACTCA
>JACMIU010000114.1 GCA_014380985.1 Armatimonadota bacterium
AGCCCGACCACGCGCACCTTGTTTGTGAAAACGCCCGCGCTAACGTTCTCGATTAATCCCGACCGGGGGCGCGTCGAAACCGCGTTTGCGCCACTTTATGGCGCGACCGCGACCGTAAGCGCGAATGGCGGCGTGCCGTTCTACGACCCGTCCGCTACCCCCGCCCTTGACCCGATTCCGGTTCCGGCGGGCGGCGTTCCGGCAATCGGCGACATCATTCCGCTTCGCTTTGTGCAGGAAACCCGTGACCCGAACGCCGGAAACACCGACCCGGTAAACCCGTCGCTGACCGTGCCGATCAATCAAGGCATTACGCAGGTTGACCTACTGGATCCGATTAACAACCGGTACACGCTCGCCACGGCGGGGCTGACCGCCGCGCCGGTGTCGCCGTCGCCGGTGGAGATTTTCGGTGTCGGAAGTGGCAACGTGTTTCGCGGCATCCGCATTATCCCCGGCTCCGAGCACGTTTCCGCGCCAGTTTTAAACAACGGGGCGCAAACGTCGTGGGTGCGTGTCGGTGCGGTTGGCGGCGTCACGCAACCGGCGTCGTCGTTACTGACCAATGTGCCACCCAACCCCCCGCCGCCTGTCCCCGAATGGGATAAAGTGTCGGAGCGACTCGCACAGTACGGCTTCAACTTCGACGAATATCCTGCGAACGCCACCACATCGTTCGAGCAACTGCTGACGTTCGACGTACCGAACGGCTACGTTTCGGCGTCGGGCATGGCGGCGTCCACGGCGACCGGCGCGAACTACCTTTCGGTGACGTACCTGTGGCAAAACAACTTTAGCCGTGACCCGCGCCCGACAGCGGCGACGTGGGGGCGACCGCTTGACCCGACCGGCGCGGCGGTGGCTGAGTTTATCGCCACAAGACCCGAAGCCGATATTTTCCGCGTCAACTACGCGACGCGGCAACAGTATTCTATCAATTTAGGGGCGCGTATCTACGACCCGACCGACGGACGCGCTTCCTCGATCCGAGTGAGCGATAAGGTAATTATCAATAATGCTTTGCGATAAAGAAAAACAAACCGCTATTCTGGCGCGGGCGACGCAAAACCGTGGCTCGCGTGGCTACCGTGCGGCGGTGCTTCGCCGCAACGCCGGTCAGTCGCTGGTCGTCACCATCATCGTGCTGTTCGTGTTGCTGTTCCTCGGCGGCGTGTTTATCGCCCTGATTGCGAACAACCTCAAGAACACGCGGCGCGGTGTGCGCGTGTCGGCGGCGAACCGGTTCAGCGAAGCGGGCATCAAATACTTAGACGAGCAACTGATGACCTCGATTGAAGGCGCGGACTGGCGTCCGACGCCCGACTGTCCGGCGGGAGTCGCCCCGTGCGTGAACATCCCCGAAAACGACCCCGACTATTTCTGGCTCAAGCCACTCGAACTCAACGTTACCACCGGCGAGTTTGAAGGCGGGCATACGCGGATCAATTTTGGCGGACCGAACTCGGCGCAGGGAAGCCTCGGCGGTCGTGCCCTCGTTCGCGTAACGTATCGCCCGTATCGCACGAACGCGGCAGGGGAGTACATTAACGACAACAATGTGGCGTTCACGACGGCGGACGCGCCCGACCGAACGCGCCGGTTTATCAAACTCGAATCCGTCGGGCGCGTCGGTATCGTGAATCCGCTTGACCCCACGACGTACAAAAACAGTGAGGGCAAGGGTTTGCGCCGCGAACTGGTCGCGTACAAGTCTCTGGGGCTGACCGAATCGCTCCGCTTTATCACCGACAAGGACAAACGTCGCCCGGTGGCGACGCTTGGCGCACCCGACCCCGTGCAGGAGCGAGCGCAAACCACGGCGGGCGAGAACACGGCGGGTTCGCTCTACGGCGGGCAGTCGTTCGACGCGACCACGAACCAGTTTACGCCGCAAGGCGGCTTCGAGCCGGACGGAACGCGCCGCGCCGATGGCACGGCGCAGGTGATTAACCGCCCGATCTATAACGTCTATCAAGGCGCGATTCGCTCCAACACCGACTTGACATTTTACGGATTGAACTACCTCGCGCTTGACCCCCGGCGCGGCGACAGTATTTCCGTGGCGGGCGCGATTCGCCTGAACGGACTCGGCGACGGCACGACGGCGACCACCGGTGTTGACCCAAGCAAAGTTTATCTGGTGGACAACG